>NZ_LFJT01000060.1:0-39603 GCF_001682645.1 Delftia sp. JD2 | reverse complement strand
CGCGGCGCGCCTGGACCCCGTCCAGGCCCTCTCCAGAGATTGACATGCATATGCTCAAGACCAGCGCGCTGGCATGCGCCGTGGCCCTTGCGGGCTGCGGTGCCATCACGCGCCCCCCCTACGAAGCGCCCCAGGTGGCGCTGCCCGCGCAGTTCGAACATGCACAGGCATCGTCACCGGCAGCCACGCCCATGACCGATGCCTGGTGGCGCGGCTTCGGCGATCCACGGCTCGATGCCTGGATTGACCTGGCGCTGGCGCGCAACCCTGACATGGCCACGGCCGGCATCCGCGTGCGGCGTGCCGCGCTGCAGGCGCAACTGGCAGGCCATGCGCTGCTGCCCCAGCCCAGCGGCAGCGCAGGCACGGGCGCCAGCCGCCCGCTGTCGGGCAGCCAGCGCAGCACCCTGGAGAACGCCAGCGCCACACTGGGCGTGGCCTGGGAGCTGGACCTGTTCGACCGGCTGGGCGCGCAGCGCGATGCCGCCGTCTTCGAAGCACAGGCCAGCGTGCAGGACAAGGATGCCGTGGCGCTGTCGCTGACCACCACCACGGCCAGCCTGTACTGGCAGCTGGCGCTGGCCAACGAGCGCCTGGACATGTCACGCCAAAGCCTGGAGTACGTGCGCCGCACCATCGACCTGGTGCAGGCCCAGTACCGCAGCGGCGCAGTGTCCGGCCTGGAGCTGCGCGAGGCCCGGCAGGCCCTGGCCGAGCAGCAGGCCCTGCTGAGCCAATACACCCAGGCCCGCGCCGAACTGCGCCAGGCATTGGCCGAATTGCTGCAGGGCGCCGAGCCGCCCGGTGGCGAGCCCCAGGCGCTGCCCGTGGCCGACCTGCCTGCCGTGCAGCCAGGCCTGCCCGCCGACCTGCTGGGGCGCCGCCCCGACCTGCGCGCCGCTGAACTGCGGCTGCGCGGCGCCCTGGCCGGCAGCGATGCCACGGCCACCAGCTACTACCCCCGGCTATCGCTCACCGGCAGCCTGGGCACCTCCAGCAGCACCCTGCTCGATGTGCTGGCCAATCCCGTGGCGGCCCTGGGCGCTAACCTGGCCCTGCCGTTTCTCAATGTGCGCGAGATGCGGCTGAACACCGCCATTGCACGCAGCCAGTACGAAGAGGCGGTGGTCAACTTCCGCAAAACGCTGTACGCCGCGTTGGCCGAAACGGAAAAATCCCTGTCCGCCCGCACCGAACTGGCCCGCCAGGAAGAGGCCCAGCAGCGCGCCACGCAGGAATCCGTGGAAATCACGCGGCTGTACGAGGCGCGCTACCGCGCCGGCCAGGTGCCGCTGCGCACCTGGCTGGACGCCCAGGAGCGCCGCCGCGCAGCGCAGCTGGCTCTGTCCGCGCTGCACCTGGCACGCCTGCAGAACCAGCTCACGCTGCACAAGGCGCTAGGCGGAGGGTGGCCGGCTTCCTGAAGCCACCACCCAGGGTCCGCCAGAGTCAGAACGAATGCGCCATGCCCACGTAGAAGCCGGTCTGGCTGCCGCCCGGCGCCGGGTTGTTGTTGGTGGTCTCCACCGAGAAGTTCGCATTGCCGCCATTGCGCACATTGCCCACGCTGGCGTACAGCAGCGTGCGCTTGGACAGCGCGTAGTCGGCGCCCGCCATGAACAGGTTGGCGCTGCCACCGCCGTTGTTGACCGTGGTGCGGTAGCCCGCCCCGATCAGCGTCAGCGGGCCTGACACCTTGTAGCGCGCGCCCATCCAGTACTGCCGAGCCTTGTTGGGCACGCCAGCCGCGCTGTCGGGCGCGGACAGCTGCTCATAGCCCGCGAACAGCTTGAGCGCGGACAGCGTCACCGTGCCGCCCAGCGTCAGGTTGCGGGAGGTGGTGTAGAGATCGCTGAAGCGGCCATTGGCATCGCGGGCCACGTCGTAGATGGCGCGCAACTCGAACGTGGGCGCGGTATAGGACACGGACAGCGCATCCTTGCGCAGCCGCGATGCGCCCTGCGGCTGCTCGCCCAGGCCGGTCAGCGCCAGCACGCGCAGGCCGCCCCAGCTGGGCGTTTCGTACGAGATCATGTTTTCATGCCCGCCCCAGTTGCGCCCCCGCACCAACGTGGCCGAGCCGATGAACTGCTGGCCCGTGGGGTCCAGCGCCCAGTGCGCATCCGAGATCGACAGGTCCTTGCCCAGTTTCAGCGTGCCCCATCCGCTGCGCAGGCCCACGAAGGTGCGGCGGTTGAAGAAACCTGCGCCGTTGAACTTGGCATCGTCGATGCTGAAGCCCGACTCCAGCGTGAACAGCGCATGCAGCCCGCCGCCCAGATCCTCCTCCCCCTTGAAACCCAGCATGCTCGTGCCCCACTGGTTGCCCACGGCCCGCCACAGATTGCCAGAGCCCCCCGTGGCCGGGTCGTACACATTGCTCTGGTAGTCCACCCCCGCGACCACACGCCCATAGAGCGTGACCGAACTCTGGGCCTGGGCCGCCAGGGCCGTGCCCAGCGCCAGCGCGGCCAGGCCAGCGCTGCGGATCATGCGTTTATTCATCTCCCTCTCCTCCTTGACATTGCCGATTGGCGAAAATCCCCATGGCCGCAGCACGGCTGCCATGGGGAGCAGCTTGAAACCGGTCGCCAGCCCTTTTTCTTGTTCTTGTGCTTCTTGTTCTTGCGGGCGCATGCAGTCCCGTGGTTGCGATGCCCTGCAGGCTGCTTTCATGAATTCTCCGCAGGGATGGCGCCGGGCCTGAACGATTCATGCGCAGACCTATGCATTTGCGGCGCGGGCGCCCCAGTGTTTTCCCCTGGAAGGGGGCTGAGCGACGTTCGGGGATGGGGCATGGCCGCCGGATGCTCATTCCGCCGCAGCATCGGCCAGCCGGAAGATGCAGGCCATGGGAGTCCACTTGTCGCCGGGCGGTGTCCAGGGCGTGGGCGCCTGGAAGGTCCACATCAGCGCCTCCCATTTGCGCAGCTTCGGGTCGATGGCAGCGGCCAGGGACATGGCCCGGGGGTCATGCACCGCGTCATCGGTTTCCATGACCATCACCATGCGCGTGCCAAGGCGGTGGATTTCCATGCCGGTGACGCCATGGCTGCGCAGATGCGCCGCCACCTCCGGCCAGATCCGGCGGTGCAGGGCTTCGTACCGGGCGATCAGCGCCGGGTCATCCCTGAGGTCGAGTGCAAGGCATTGGCGCATGGTGTCTCCATGGTGGTCAGGTCAGCGCGCGGTCCAGGTGGGTGTAGCCGCCATCGACGAACAGCCATTGCCCCGTGGTGTGCGATGCCCGCTCGGACAGAAGAAAGACGACCGTGTCCGCAATCTCCTCGGCCGCCGTCATGCGCCGGCCCAGCGGAATCCGGGCGCTGATCTGTTCCAGCTGGCGCCCGGGGTCATCGAAGCGGCCCAGCCAGTGCAGGTACATCGGCGTCATCACCTCGGCGGGCACCACGGCATTGACGCGCACGCCATCGGCTGCCAGCGCGGCAGCCCATTCGCGCGTCAGCGAGAGCTGGGCCCCCTTGGCCGCGCAGTAGCCGCTGGCCTGGCCCTGCCCGGTCAGCGCGGTCTTGGACGAGATGTTGACGATGGCGCCACGGCTGGCCTTGAGGTGCGGCAGGCAATGGTGGGCCATGACGTAGTAGTGCACCAGGTTGGCCTGCAGCGAGCGCACGAAGGCGTCGCGCCCTGCCTCCAGGCCCACGCCGTCATTGATGCCCGCGTTGTTCACCAAGCCGTCGATGTGGCCGCAGTCCGCCGCAGCGCGGGCCACCATCTCCCCGCATGCCTGTTCATCGACCAGGTCGAAGCGGAAGTGGCGGGCCCGGGGCTGCAGCTCCATGAGCTGCGCCTCGAACCGCGCGGACATGGTGTCCTTGCCGCAGATCAGCGGAACCGCACCTTCGCCGGCCAGCCGCAGCGAGATGGCCGCCCCGATGCCGCTGGCACCGCCCGTGACGATGAAGGTCTTGTCTTTCAGGTTCAGGTCCATGCTGCCTCCCATGTGGTCAGGTCATGCCTTGCGGCTGCAGGCCGTAGCAGCGCGCGGCGGTGCCGCCCCACAGCGCCTCGCGCTCGGACACCGACAGCCGCGACGACGCCCAACCATGCACCAACTCAAAGACCGTGGCGTATGGCGCGGCCAGCAGGCAGACCGGCCAGTCAGAGCCGAACATCAGCCGCTGCGGACCGAACACCTGCAAGGCCGTGTCCAGGCATTGGAGCAGGCATGCCCGGTCAGGCTCGCGCAGGCCGGATCGCCAGTCGGCCTCGGTCACCAGGCCCGAGAGCTTGCACGCGACATGCGACAGCGGGGCGAAGCGCTGCAGCGATGCCTGCCAGCGGCCGAACGCGGCCTGGGCCTGGGCCTGGCCCTTGTGCTGGTCCCGGGCCAGCCCGGCCAGTGGCGGCTTGCCCAGGTGATCCAGCACCATCCAGTGCGCGTCATGCCATGCACACAAGGCGGCGGCCGCGTCCATCTGGTGGTCGAACACCAGCACGTCGTACGTCCAGCCCTGGCGCTGCAGCACGGACAGCCCGCGTGCGAATGCCGCAGAGCGCAGAAAAGCCGAGGCATCAGGCTCATCCTGCACCTGATGGCGCCACCCGCACAGCGCCGGCTCGGCACGCCAGGACTGCAGGCGCTCGCCAATGCCGTCGCAGGCCAGATCCTCCCATCCCACGACGCCGCAAATCCCGCCGTGCCGCCGCGCCAGATCCAGCAGGTATCGCGTTTCATCGACACTGCCCCTGGCCTGCACGGCAATGGCGCCGTTCAGGCCGCAGGCTTCCAACTGCGGCAATACCTGCTCCGGCGTGCAATCCACCGCCAACGCCTGCATGCCCTCGCCTATCCAGGGATAGTCCCGGGCGCTGTAATGCCAGAAGTGCAGATGCGCGTCTATGCGCTGAAAGGAAGGTGCTTCGTCCATGGCTCAGGCCGGGAAGCGGTATCTGTGGAGAGATTCCGGCTTCATCGTGATGGAAAAGCCAGGCGCACCGGGAGGCATATAGGCCGCATTGCGCACCACGCAGGGATCCACGAAGTGCTCGTGCAGATGGTCCACGTACTCGATCACGCGCCCCTCACGCGTGCCGGACACGCAGACGAAATCGATCATGGACAGATGCTGCACATACTCGCAAAGGCCCACGCCCCCGGCATGCGGACACACGGGCAGACCGTACTTTGCGGCCAGCAGGAGTACCAGCAGCACCTCGTTGACCCCTCCCAGCCGGCAAGCGTCGATCTGCACCACGTCGATGGCGCCACGCAGGATGAACTGCTTGAAGAGAATGCGGTTCTGGCACATCTCTCCAGAGGCGACCTGGACCGGGGCAACGGCCTCGCGCACCGCGCGGTGGCCCTCCACATCGTCAGGGCTGGTCGGCTCCTCGATGAACCAGGGCCTGGCAAAGGCCAACTGCCGCACCCAGCCGATGGCCTGCCCCACCTCCCAGGCCTGGTTGGCGTCGATCATCAGCTGGCGGTCCGGCCCCAGCACCTCGCGCGCGATGGACACGCGCCGGATGTCGTCCTGCAGGCTGCGCCCCACCTTGAGCTTGACGTGGTTGAAGCCGCCGGCCACCGCCTCGCGGCACAGGCGGCGCAGCTTGTCGTCGTCATAGCCCAGCCAGCCGGCCGAGGTCGTGTAGCAGGGATAGCCCTCGCGCTCCAGCAAGCCGATGCACTCGGCCTTGCGCGGCGACTGGCGATGCAGCAGCTCCAGCGCCTGGGCTTCGGTCAGGGCATCCGTCATGTAGCGGAAGTCCAGCGCGCGGACGAACTCCTCGGGCGTGAAATCGGCCACAAGACGCCACAGCGGCTTGCCCTCGGCCTTGGCCCACAGGTCCCACACGGCATTGACCACGGCGCCGGTGGCCAGGTGCATCGCCCCCTTGTCCGGGCCGATCCAGCGCAACTGGCTGTCGGAGGTGATGTGGCGCCAGAAACGCCCCATGTCCTCCCGGATCCAGTCAAGCTCCGCGCCCTCCACCAGGTGCCGCATGGCCGCGATGGCAGCGCAGCAGACCTCGTTGCCGCGCCCGATGGTGAAGGTCAGCCCGTGCCCCTCAAGGCCGGGCGTGTCCGTCTCCAGGATCACATAGGCGGCGGAGTAGTCCGGGTCCGGGTTCATGGCGTCAGACCCATCCAGGTGCCTGGAGGTCGGAAAGCGCACATCGAGCACGCGCAGGGACAGGATTCGCGTCATGGTCTTCTCAGGCCTTGCCGGTTGTCGAGGGATTCGGTTGCACGCGGGCCGCCACCATGGTCTGGCGCTGCTCGCCCAGGCCGGCGATGCCCAGCCGCATGGCCTGCCCGGCACGCAGGTACATGGGCGGCTTCTGGCCCATGCCCACGCCCGGCGGCGTGCCGGTGGAGATCACATCGCCCGGTTGCAGGCTCATGAAGCGGCTCAGGTAGCTGATGAGGAAGGCCACGCCGAACACCATGGTGGCCGTGCTGCCGTCCTGCATGCGCCGGCCGTCCACATCCAGCCACATGCGCAGCGCCTGCGGATCGGGCACCTCGTCGGCCGTGACCAGCCAGGGCCCCAGCGGGCCGAAGCCGTCGCAGCCCTTGCCCTTGTCCCAGGTGCCGCCGCGCTCGAGCTGGTACTCGCGCTCGGAGATGTCGTTGACCACGCAATAGCCTGCCACGTGCTCCATGGCCCGGGCCTCGTCGATATGGCGCCCGCCCTGGCCTATGACCACGCCAAGCTCCACCTCCCAATCCGTCTTCACGGAGCCGGGCGGAATCTCGATGGCGTCGTCCGGGCCGCAGATGGCACTGGTCCACTTGCCAAACACCACGGGCTCGGGCGGCACCTGCATGCCGGCCTCGGCCGCATGGTCCGAGTAGTTGAGGCCTATGCACACGAACTTGCCCACCTGCCCCACGCAGGGGCCCAGACGCAGCGTGTGCTGCGGCACGCCTTCCACCAGGGGCAGCTGCAAGGGGTCCAGGGCGCCCAGTTGCGCCAGGCTGTCCGGCAGCAGCACAGGACCGGCAATGTCGTCCACCACGCCCGAGAGGTCGCGCACACTCCCTTGCGCGTCAAGCAGGCCCGGTCTTTCATGGCCCCTGGGGCCGTATCGCAGCAATTTCATGGAGCAGTCCTGTGCAGTTCAGTTGGACCAGCCACCGTCGATCACGCTCAGCGTGCCGGTGACGAAGCGGGATTCATCGCTGGCGAGGTAGGTGGCCAGCGCGGCGATCTCCTCGGGCTTGCCTACCCGCCCCATGGGCTGGCGCGCCACGAAGGCCGCGCGCACCTGCTGCAGCGGCACGCCCTGCTGCCGGGCCTGGCTGGCGATGCGCGCCTGCAGCGACGGGGACTCCACCGTGCCAGGGCAGATGGCGTTGCAGCGTATGCCCCGCGTGACGAAGTCGGCCGCCACGGCCTTGGTCAGCCCGACCACGGCAGCCTTGGTGGCGCCATAGGCATGGCGAAGGGGCACGCCCTTCACGCTGGAGGCCGCGGACGACATGTTGATGATCGAGCCGCCGCCCTGGGCCAGCATGGCGGGCAGCAGGGCGCGGATGATGCGGTGCATGGAGGTGACGTTGAGCTGCCACGCAAAGGCCCAGTCCTCGTCGCTGCAGTCCAGGATACTGCCGTGGTGCACGAAGCCCGCGCAGTTGAGCACAGCATCGAAAGCCCTCTCCTGCCCGGCCAGTGCCAGGATGTCGGCCGCATCCGTCACATCCAGCCGCCGCGTGCGCAGGCCATCCCTGCCCTCCAGCTCGGCCAGCGCCTGCAGGTCGATGTCGGTGGCCAGCACGCAGGCACCTTCGCGGGCAAACATCAGCGCGCAGGCACGCCCTATGCCCTGCCCGGCTGCGGTGACGAGAATGTGTTTTCCGGCGAGTCTCATGGAGCCATTCCTTCCCTTGCTTGAAAAGGGTTCTGCACGGGCGATTCGCGGGCCGCGCCTATTGCTGCTGCTCACCTGCGAGCCGGGCCAGCATCAGGGCGCCGAGGATGATGGCGCCGTAGATGGCCTGTATCCAGAACGATGGCACCTGCGCCAGCGTCAGCAGGTTCTGCACCACGCCCAGCAGCAGCACGCCGCACAGCGCGCCCGACATGGAGCCCTTGCCGCCATCGAGCGAAATACCGCCGATGACGGCCGCCGCGAACACCGTGAAAATCATCGAACTGCCCTGGTTGGCATTGATGGCGCCCACATAGCCCGTGACCACCAGCCCGCCCACTGCGGCCAGCACACCGGCCAGCACGAAGACGCCCCAGGTAATACGGTCCACATTGATGCCCGCCGCGCGCGCCGCATGGGGGTTGCCGCCAATCGCATACAGCGCGCGGCCCAGCCGGTGGTGGCGCAGCACCACGGCGGCCATGCCGAACGCCAGCGCCGCCAGCCAGACCGACAGCGGCAGCCCCAGCAGCGTGGCCGTGGCCAGGGCGAAGAAAGGCTGCGGCATGTCGAACAGGGTGCCGCCCCTGGTCGCGCCCACCAGCAGGCCGCGCAGCACGATCAGCATCGCCAGCGTGACGATGAAGGCATTGAGCCGCAGCCTGACGACCAACAGGCCATTGAGAAAACCCGTGCATGCGCCCACGGCCGCGATGGCCAGCAGCCCTGCCGCCACCGGCCATTCCGTGCCAAAGCCTCCCGAGGCTGCAGGAATCACCAGCATGGCGCCCACCGCCGGCGCAATGCCCACCGTGGACTCCACCGACAGATCGAACTTGCCCGTGATGATGATCAGCGACTCCGCCAGCACCACCAGCGCCAGGGCCGCCGAGGCCCCCAGGATGCTGACCAGGTTGGCCGGTGTCAGAAAGCTGGGGCTGGTCAAGGCTCCCAGCACGAACAGCAGGGCCAGCGCAGGGACCAGCGCATAGTCGCGCAGCCGGTGCAGGGCGAGCCGCCCGGCGGCCGGCACGGGCACAGCCGTGTTCGGCGAGACAAAGGCGTCAGTGCGCATGCAGGCTCACTCCTTCCATGGATGCAATCAGTTCACCGTCGTCCCAGCCTCTGGCGAGTTCGGCCACCACATGGCCATGCGACATCACCAGCACGCGGTCGCAGATGCGCAGGTCGTCCAGCTCGCTGCTCGCCAGCAGCACGGCCCGGCCCTGCAGTCGCTCACCCTCCACCACGGCCAGCAATGCCTGCCGGGACTTCACATCCACACCCGCAGTGGGATCGATGAGCACCAGCACATCGGGCTCGCTGGCCAGGGCGCGCGCCATCACCACCTTCTGCTGGTTGCCGCCCGACAGGCCGGACACGGCCTGCTGCGGCCCGCTGGCCGCCACATCGAGTGCACGCATGGCCGACAACGCTGCCGCCTGCCGGCGCGCTGGCGCAACGAAGCCGAACCGGCCCAGCCTGTCCATGATGGTCATGGTTGCGTTCTCGGCAATGGACTGCCCCGGCACCAGGCCCTGGCGGTGCCTGTCCTGCGGCACGCAACCCACGCCGTGCGCCAGCGCGGCGCCCACATCGCCGGGCGGCAGCACGCGGCCCGACACCAGGATCCGGCCTGCCGTCGTGCGCCGCAGACCCGCTACCGCCTCGCCCACGGCCGTGCGCCCGCTGCTGGTGGAGCCCGTCAACCCCACGATCTCGCCACGCCGCACCTGCAGGCTGACAGCCCCGAAACCCTTGCCGCACACCTGCTGCAGCGCCAGCACCACGGGGGCAACGCCCGTGCCCCAGCCTGCCGGGGGTGCGTGGGCGGTGCAAGGCGAGCCGGCCAGGCTGTCCCGCTCGCCCGTCATGGCCTCGATCAGTGCCTGCCGGGGCAACTGCGCCACCGGCGCCGTCACCACATGGCGCGCATCGCGCAGCACGGTCACCGTCTGGCAAATCTCATAGATCTCCTGCAAGTGGTGCGAGATGAAGAGAAACGTGACGCCGCCTTGCTGCAGATCGTGCACGCGCCTGAGCAGCCGCCGCGTCTCGTCGTGGTCCAGCTGCGCCGTGGGTTCGTCCAGGATGATGAAGCGCGCGCCCAGCGACAGTGCCCGTGCGATCTCCACCAGTTGGCGCGCCTCCACCGTCAGGTCCCGGGCCAGCGCATCCTCGTGCACATCGATCTGCCAGGCATCCAGCAAGGCCCTTGCCTCGCGCCGCAGCACGCGCCAGGAAATCCAGCCATGGCGCAGCGGCTGCCGGTTGATGAACAGGTTCTCGGCCACCGACAGCTCGCCGATGATGGTCGAATGCTGGTAGACACAGGCCACATGCTGGCGCCAGGCCATGCGGTCGGCCACCGCAGGCGCGGGCTGGCCGTTGAAGCGGATGCTCCCCGTGCCGGGCTGGTGCAGGCCGGTCAGCAGGGCGACCAAGGTGGACTTGCCTGCGCCGTTGCGGCCAGCCAGTGCATGCGACTCGCCCGGCATGACCGCCAGGCTCACATCGTGCAAGGCCATCGTGGAGCCGAAACGCAAGCCGAGCCCACGCGCCTCCATCACCGGCGTGCCGGGCCTGCCAGCCATGAATCCGGGGCGCATCGTCATGGCTGGTTGGCCCACAGCGACTTGTCATCCACGTTGTCGCGCGTCACGACGGGCGCGGGCAACTGGTCCTCCAGAATGCCCGGAGCCACCTCCACGATGCGGCTGCCATGCGGGGTGGGCCCGGGCTTGAACGACTGCCCGGCCAGCGCTGCCTTGATGTAGTACAGGCCGTACTTTGCGTAAAGATCGGCGGGCTGCGAGATGGTGGCGTCGATCTCGCCCTTGCGGATGGCATCCAGCTCCTGGGCGATGCCGTCGTTGCTGATCACCACGATGTGCCGCGGATCGCCAGCCGGATGCAGCAGCCCCCTGCGCCGCAGCGTCTGCAGCGTGGGCGCCAGATAGACACCGCCTGCGTGCATGTAGATGCCCTTCAGGTCCGGATGCGCGGACAGCAGGCCATCGAGCGCGGCAGCGGCGGCATCGGACTTCCAGGCCGCGGGAATCTCCAGCACCTGCAGCGCCGGGAAATCCTTCATGCAACTGCGGAAAGCCTCGGCCCGATCACGGCCGTTGACCGATGCCAGGTCCCCCATGATCTGCACCACCTTGCCCGCCTTCACCTGCGCGCCCAGGTACTGGCAGGACCGCGTGCCATAGGCGCGGTTGTCGGCACGCACCACCATCGCCACCTTGCCCCGGGTAGGCGCCACGTCCACCGCCACCACAGGAATCTTCCCCTGCTCGGCCAAGGCGAGCGCGCGACCAATGGCCGCCGAATCCAATGGCGCCACCACCAACCCCTTGGCGCCGAGGTTGATCAGATTGGCCACGTCGGTGATCTGCTGGGCCGGGTCCTGGTTGGAGTTCACCGGCGCCAGGATGTCGACCCCGAGGGCCTTCGCCATTTGCGGGAGGTAGCCGTTGTAGGCCTGCCAGAACGGCGAGGTCAGCAGCGGCAGGTTGACCCCGATCCTGCCCTGTGCCGGGCCGGGTTCTGCCGCCAGCGCTGCCCCCGCGCATGCCAGCGCCGCAACAGCGGCCGAGAACCGCCAAGCCATGCCGACCCGTTTGGCCGGTGCCTGGGAAACGCCATGCAGTGCTGCCATGGAACTGGCCTCCTCATGTGTGCCGGGACTCCGGCGGTGCGGCGGTGCGGCGGTGTGACGGGATCGCCTCTTGCCTATGACCAAAATGCCTTGGTTCGGCAAAATCATTCATCCATGAATTTATTATTTATGAATAAATTAAAACTCGGCACCTATGGTTTACCCAGAGCATTGCCCCGATGCGCAAGGCATCCTCCAAAACAGGATCAGTCCTATCCCGAACGTAAGATCTGCACGCATGAGCAAAGCACTGGACAACGCAGAAGACAGCGAGCGCTACCGCGCGCCGGCACTGGACAAGGGGCTGGACATCCTGGAGCTGCTGGCCGAGCACCCCGATGGACTGACGCGGGCCGAGATCGTCAAGGAACTGGGCCGGGGCCCCAGTGAGATCTATCGCATGCTCGAGCGGCTGGTGGCCCGGCAATACGTGATGCGCTCGGCCGGTGGCGACCGCCATGCGCTCAGCCTCAAGATGTTCGCGCTGGCGCACCGCCACCCGCCCGTCAACCGCCTCGTGACCCAGGCGCTGCCCGTCATGGATGCCTATGCGCGGCAGGCCGAGCAGTCCTGCCACCTGGGCCTCTACGACCGTGGCAATGTCCTGATCGTGGCCCAGGTCCCCGGCCCCGGGAACTGGGGCCTGTCAATCAGGCTGGGCGCACGCGTCGGGCTGCTGGACACCGGGTCAGGCCATGTGCTGCTGGCCTGCCAGACACCCGAACGCCGCGCGCAGATGCTGGCCGAGCACACGCCTTTGGAAGGCGAGGTACATCTGCCCGAGGCACAACTGCACGACATGCTGGAACAGATACGCAGCACGGGCTACAGGCAGAGCGAAAGCCTGCAGTCCTATGGTGTGGTGGACATCTCCTGCCCCATCCTCGGACCCGATGGTCAGGCCATGGCTGTGCTCACATCTCCCTATATCCGGCGGATCGATGAGCATGCGGGTCCCTCGCTGGACGCTGCGCGTGCACTGCTGCTGCAGGCCACGGGACAGCTATCACTCAACAGGCAAACGCACGGTGAAGGATGAGGGTTGGCAAGCGAGACTTGCCGGGCGCATGGACAGCCAGGGACGCATGTGCCGCTACCGCACCAAACAGGTAGACAACCCCATTCCATCTTTCGCACAGCCGTGTTATTGGTTAAAAACTAATAGCTTCATCACACTGTGAAGTCATGCATGACCTAACGCAAGAGTTGCAGTTCGGGCGTTGATTATTCTTATGAAAATCGTATAATTAATTACCACTCCATAATTCAAAGCGATGCTCGATTTCAATAAAATTTTGAATTGCCAATTGAATGAAACTCCTTTCCGCTGGGCGGAAATATCTGACCTGTATTCCGCACAGGATTGTGCTTCGCTTGCTCAGACTTACCCATCCGATCACTTCCGGACCATAGAAGCCTATGGGGGAGAAAAAGACTATCGATACGATGCCCGCTCCTTGGTTCCCATGGGCGAAAATCGCATATCTCGCCCAGAATACCTAAGTCCTAGCTGGGTAAGGTTCGCTCAAGACTTGATTTCCAACAATTACCGCAATGCCATGTCATCCCTCACAGGCATCGATTTGTCCAATTTCCCCATGGAGGCGAATCTTTACCACTATGGATCTGGGGCACTTCTCGGGCCACACCGTGATCTTCCAGAGAAAAAGGTTACGCATGTGTTCTATTTCAATGAGCACTGGCTTCCGGCAGACGGTGGTTGCCTTGCAATATTGAACTCATCAGATGCAAAGGACGTCGCAGCCCTTGTCAACCCCATTGTCGGGAACTCGGCAGCCTTCGTGCGTTCAGATGATTCCTGGCATGAGGTGACCCAGGTCTCTGCACGGGTACGTGAATCGCGTCGCAGTGTGACAGTGACTTTCTATCAGCCGGGATCCATCAGCTCAATGTGGCCACCTGGCTCGGAATTGGAATTGCACGACTATGTTGGAGGCTGAAGCAGCTTGCACCAACCAGCACAATCGCCGTTTGCATATTGATGAGCATTTCTTCGGCCTGTCTCGAAACTAGAAGCATATGCCCAAAATAGTATTCGGAGACATCGCCAAGCCAATTATTCCGTGGCAGCACAGGCATTTGATACAGGCCATTGTCATGCGCGAAATAGATTCGCGCTATAGAAACTCGGTCATGGGTTGGCTATGGTCAATCATCAGCCCATTTTTTACGCTGATGGTTTACACCCTGGTATTCAAGAATGTATTCTCAGTCAAATGGATCGGAGGTAACGGCTCATCTTTTGAGTTTGCAATTCTCATATTCATTGGAATGACGGTTTTTGGGCTATTTTCAGAATGTGTCACCCGTGCGCCGGCATTGATCACATCCACACCCAACTATGTGAAGAAAATAGTCTTTCCTCTTGAGATCTTGCCATGGACAAGCCTTGGAGTAGCGGTATTTCACATGGGTATCAGCCTGCTGGTCTTGCTTGCTTTCTACAGCCTGGTGATCGGGCTGCCTCATTGGACTGTCATTCTCTACCCTGTGATATTGCTGCCGCTGATACTCATGACGGCGGGACTTTCATGGATCTTCAGTGCCATCGGCGTTTATTTTAGGGATGTGGGGCACATCATTGGTGCGCTACTATTGCCTTTGATGTTTTTGACTCCCATTTTCTATCCGACAAGCACTTTGCCTGCTGAGCTGAAAGGCCTGATCGAACTCAATCCATTGGCTCAAGTCATCGAGAATGCACGGATGGTGCTCTATTGGGGGAAAACACCGGATGCGATGCCTTTGCTTGCATCAACTCTTGCGTCCGGTCTTTTCGCCTTCCTGGGACTCTGCTTCTTTCAGAAAAGCCGTGAGGGGTTTGCCGATGTCCTTTGATTTCTCCATCGAGGTTGAAGCGCTGAGCAAATGCTACCGGGTCTATGACAGCCCGCAGGACCGGTTCATGCAGATGCTTCCCTTTGGGAGACGGCGGCGATTTCGCGAGTTTTGGGCACTGAAGGATATCTCTTTTCGCGTCACCAAAGGCGATGCCGTCGGGATCATTGGTCGAAATGGGAGCGGCAAATCCACTCTATTGCAGCTGATTTGTCGCACACTCAATGCCAGTGCTGGAAATATCGTGACCAGAGGGAAGATCGCAGCCTTGCTGGAATTGGGCTCAGGCTTCAACCCCGAGTTCACAGGCAGAGAAAATGTCTACCTCAATGGCGCATTGCTCGGCATGGACAAAGCGGCAATGGATGCCCGCTTTGATGAAATCGCTGATTTTGCAAATATCGGTGATTTCATGGATCAACCCACCAAAACCTATTCAAGCGGAATGCTTGTTCGGCTGGCGTTTTCCGTGTCTGTATGTATCGACCCAGATATTCTGATCATTGATGAAGCATTGGCGGTGGGAGATGCCTCATTCCAGTTCAAATGTCTCGGGCGGCTGGAGGCACTGGCACAAAAAGGGACGACACTGCTTTTTGTATCTCACGATATGAGCATGGTTAAGAGATTCTGCAACAAGGCCATTTACCTCAGTGAAGGAAGGTTGAAATCAATAGGCTCCCCTGAAGAGATGGCGGAAATGTACTTACTCGATATGAGGGATGAGCAACGCCAATGGGCCAGCGGCGGCGCCACGCCTGTAGCATTGAAGACCACAGTGAATGATGCGCGTATCGCCTTCGGCACTACAGAGGGTGAAATCATCTCCGCCCACTTCACCAACACAGGCAGTCACTACTCATCATTCGTATTTGGCGAGACCATCGACATCAGAATCAATTGTCGATTTCATCAATCCGTCCTCTTGCCCAATATCAGCCTCACCGTACAAGAGGCAAGACTTCTTGTGGTGGGTGGGAAAAACTTTCAAATCTCTTCCCGCATGCCGTGTGGCGAATGGTTGGAAGCAAGCCTCACCTTCCGCTTTCCAGCCAAGCTGGCACCCGGTCGGTATCACATCACCATCAAATTGATGAATGGACATACTGAAGAGACATCTCTGCTGATCGACAAACAAGTGGGGCTATTGAGCTTTGACACGGTCACCGGGCGCAATACTCCATTTCTCGGAATCGTAGATCTGGGGATTGAGCTGGATACATCGGCGCCCAACAACCAGAAATCAACCTGATGGATCAGGGAGCCCTCATGACACCGACAGCGAAATCCGATTCAAGAAAACTGTTCGAGATCAACGCATCCTCTATCTGAAACAGCATTTCAAGCAATGCCATTGAACGCGGGTTGCTTTCCACAAAATTTCCAGCAATTCCGTGCAAGGCAAATTGCAATATATTCCCACCACAGGGATTTAATGCACATTCAACAAAGTTCTCGGACAGTACTTTTCGTATATCCTGTGACCTGATGGCCTCGGACGGGTCAACCCTTGCCACTTCAATCGGATCGGGCAGTTGGACTGCATGCTGCACCTTTCCAAAATGTTCCACTTGAAAAGACCGACGATACGCAGGTGGCAGCAATTGAAACGCGCTGGAGATGACGGTACGCTGGAATTCGTTGAACGCAAACTGATTTGCTCCTACGTATTCATTGAAAAACACCCATCCCCCAGGCTTAAGTGCCGCACGAACGGATTGGCAAACCAATTCCAGATGCTTTATGTGGTGCAGAGATCCATTGAACCAGACAGCGTCGTAGATCCCGCTTCCCAGCGGGACGCTTTGAACATCCCTGACAAAATAGTTGATATTGTCTGCCCCCATTGAACGAGCCTCGGCTCTGGCAATATCGATGGCGCCAGAGGCAATATCAATGGCATCAAATTCTCCAAAAGCGTTCAACCGGAACAGTTCGCGTTCCAGAGAGCCACTTCCGCAACCAATGCTCAACATTTTTGCGGAGGACTGCGGGCGATCAAAAAATTCCTCCATGCAATAGGTTCCCCACCATTCATGCCGGGTACCGGCACAGGCCTTTCTCTGAAAACGCCGCTGTACGGCCGGAATGGCAAGCCAGTACAGTTGCGGAGAAAACGCATCGGAGCTCGCCACATTCTTTGACCAGTGCGCCGCGGTAATTTCTTCGTCAGAAATCATGTGAGCCTTTCGGTGTTGCGGTTATTGGTATGGGGCGTCCATGCACCCCACTTTTTCTCGAAATACGCCTGATTCCGGTCCCAGATCGCCTGATACTCACCTGAGTCAATCAGCTTCTTGAACGAAGCTTGTCCATAGTGATGAACAAAGGAGTCTTCCGCACACACAGTCCGATACCCAGCCGCCTGTATTCGGCGGCAGTAGTCATCATCTTCAAACATGCCAATGCCGAACGCTTCATCAAGCTCACCGATTTCATCGAACACCTCACGACGCATTGCCACGCAAAACATGGCCAATACGGAAATTTCAAAGTGACGCCCCTCGTTTGCAATCGTATAGCGAGCGGCAAACTCGTGCATTTGCTCTATATTGACGTAGTCAACGGCGATCTTCGCCTCATTTCCCACGGAGTTGGTTACCGGCCCTACCAGACCTATGTCACTGTTCTGCAAATGCCGAAGCATGGACTCCAGCCAATCGTTGGTGACCACGGTATCGTTGTTGAGGAGTACGACATACTTCCCCTCGGCCTGCGCAATGCCTTGGTTGTTGGCCGCAGCGAAGCCACGGTTTTGATCGTTGATGATCAATTTCAACTTCAAGCCCGGGAATTGACGCTGCATGCTCCGTAGCATGTCACGAGTGTCATCCTGGGAAGCATTGTCCACGATGATCACTTCGTAGTTGGGATACATCGTACGGGCCACAATGCTCTCAATACACTGTCGCGTCAGATCGGCGTTGTTGTAGCTGACGACGACGATGGAACATTTTTCATACAAGGTCTGCAGCGCCTGTTCCATTGAAAGATAGCGGTGGTGCCAGTCATTATTTTTGGCCAGCTGAATTCGGCGCTGGGTCAGACCTGGATCATTTTCCTTCAGCGCAACCTCGACCTTGTTCAGGAAATCCGCATATTCCCGGGCGAAGTAAACGTAGTCTCCATATATTGTCATCTCCTCCAGAGGAACACTGACAACGGGCTTGCCCACGCTTATGTATTCATAGAATTTCACAGGATCCACCGCATGGGTGACCTTGTTCAATTTGAATGGGATCAGGCAGACATCAAAGCCATGCAGATAGCGTGGCATGTATTCGTAGGCCTTCTTCCCCAGCAAGTGCACATTGGGCAACCGATCTATTCCAGCCAGATCCTTGACGAAGCAATCGCCGACAAGCACAAAGCTCCAGTTCGGGCGGTGTGCCGCCAAATAATGCACGAGTTGGAAATCAACCCAGGGAGCCAGTGCACCGTAGAATCCGATGACTGGTTTTTCCAAGTGTGCCAGAAGCTCATTCTTCACACAGTTGGACGAGAAAAATTCAAACTCCACCCCGTTTCTGACCAGGATGCATTTCTTGCTGGCGGCCTGCCACTTCTTCTCAAGCAAGGAAGCCGTGACAGTCACGAGATCAGCTTTGTCGATCAGGATTTCTTCCTCCTGGAGAAGTTGCTGACCTATATCTGGAAAATCTGCCCACTCATCCATGCAATCGTATTGGAGGCGCCAGGCTCGCTTCTGCTGGAGTTCGACCGCCAATGCTGTCCAGTAAGACAGGTGAACAACGATCAGCGCCTCTCTGATCTTGGCGTCCACCATCAACCGTGCCAATGATCTGTTGGCGGCGCCCCTATTTTCCTGAGACATCCTGTGCGCATAGAAGTCTTCGGAATCATGAAACTCAAGCCCTATTTCATAGATATTCGAGGCAACCTGCTTCATGACATACGGTTCGCCTTGTGCCGGCATGATGGAGCGCGCAATATAGAAAATGCGATGCCCCTTGGCCGCGAATTGAGACATGATATGCTGCGGCCGCTGGTAACGGGCAGACCACTCGATGTTGGCAAAACAGACAATATCCATTTTCCCGTTGCTGACCCCAGGAAACAATGCTTGCTCATCTCCTTGCAGAGATTGAAGGGCGTGCAGCTGGCTTGACAGTTGGTTCTTGAGAGACTCCGAGTGCAACAGGGCCTTTAACCGGCTGGGTAGCAGCATGTTCCCCAGGTTTCGAGCCAATCGGGAGCGGTCTGCAATCAGATGCAGGCCATCGACCATCAGGTATCGGAAGCTTTTCCTTCGCCGCTCAAGCGTCAACTTTATTGCAGCAACTTCGCTCCTGAGCCATGCAATCCCCACATCACGCGATGCAATGATATCTTTGCTGTGTTTCAGCTCCCGCTCCAGCTCATCAATGGTCTGTCGCAAGGCGAGGATTTCCCCACGTGAAACTCCAGATTGCCCTCCCATGCCGGACTGATCTACCTCCCCTTCTGGGATACCGACAGTGGAGGAACATAGCGATTGCTCTTCAGTATTATTTTCCATGGAAATTGATAGGATGGATCCGAATCGAATGGCTGGTTGGTATGACCTCGGACGCTCTTTCAATGAATCATCAGCAGGCCTGCATTGACTCAATCAATTTTCCCCTGCAATCCCGTCTCCGCCGTTCCGCTTTTATCACTCTCAAGAAGAAACGGCAGTGACATCAGGAATTTGTTCATTGCGATCCTTGAACTCGAGCCGCTGGACTTGATGGAATCAGCCACCTGGTCCCAATGCTGCCTCACTTCATCCCGCGCATTCGCCATCAAATCCAATGGACTCTTTCGACCAATACGACTGCTCAGCCAGTGTGGATCATCACAATCCATCGTAGACAATGGATACACGGTGCTGAACCTCGACAGTGCGGTGAATTTCCCTATTGAAATATCACTGGGCGTAAATACAGGAATTCCTGCACAAAGTGCAGTTATCGCAAGATGATAACTATGACCAGCAACACCTTCTGATTCTGCGACCAGTGCCGCGAGAACCATGGGCGATGGCCATTCAGGCAGGCTGTAGGTATTTGGCAATTCTCGATCAATGAACGCCTCATGGTCACACAGCACCGGGCCCAGACGCAAGAGAAGAAATTCGAGGTCTGGCAACTCGGAACGAAACCGTTTGATGTGGTCTGTGAATTTTTCCAGATTCTGGGTCGCCTGAATGACTACATAAGGCTTCCTCAGGCCCAGTTGCTCCCTAAGAATTCTGGCCTCTTCTTGCGCAGGGTGGCCATTCATATGCTGACCCAACGAAAATGCCGTGTCGGGAACCAGCTTCACACGGTCATGATCCACGAATTGTTCCAGTGCCTTCTTGCTGGGCTCATCACGCACCGCAATGTAGGGGCTGCACTGCAACACCAAGGAAAGCAACGGATGGCTCCACTGCGGTATTTCATTGCAATGCATGCCCGGAGCATTCCAGATGACCGGTATTCCAAGATGGACCCCGATCAAGGCTGGGGTCAACCAATATCCTGTGGGATGATGAATCCACGCTTCGGTCGGCACATATCCAGGCGCGACGAATGAGTCGAAGCGAATGATGAAACCACCACCTATCAAAATGGCATCGAGTTCAATCGCCATGTTGGGCAGATCGGCAAGAGAAATCACCTTGTATGGCCAATCCTCCAAAGATTTGGCATGGTATGAAAACGGAATCAATTCCACCGAACCCAGCCGTTGCGAAAGCTCCATATCCGCAAGTATCGGAAAAAGCAAATCTCCATAGTTTTGAACGTCAAAAGTACCAAAGATACCTATGCGCCATGGTCTCTTTTTTTCTTGCGTATCTGACTCAAATTTAGTCATATTTTCGTATCCCAAGTGCAGTGCTACCTAAGCTCAAATAATAATGTCGTTAGCAACTTGATTTTCATTTCTCTTCGCAAAATAAATCAGTTGATGCCACCCGAAATATCAGCGACTCGCCTTATGATTTTTGCATATTGAGCTGCTCTTCGATTCCAGGAATATTCTTCAATGGCATCTTCACGGCGTGCCAGCGCGCCTTTTAAACCATTCTCCAGCCACTTTGCATGGAGATCTCTTATTGCCCCCGCTATATGGCCTGATTCGTTACACACAGCCCATCCGGCGCCAACATTCGAAATCAACAGTCCGGCCTCGTCCGTTTCAGACATGGCAATATGCAGTATGGGAACTCCCGCGCCCAAGTATTCATAAATTTTCCCCGGAACCTGAAATGCCTGTCGGTTACCCAGGCTGAGAAGAACGTCACAGCTCTGTTGAGCCATCAGGCAGATGTGATGATTCACGGCCCCATGGAATATGACATGCCCAATTCCTTCGAACAGCGATTGATAGGCAGTGTGATTTCCGTAGAAATCAACCTGAATAGTCAAGTCTTCCAGCGACTTCAGAGCGATGGCAAGTTGCGCTGGCGATCGGAAATCCTCGTAGAAATTCCCTGTGTAGACTATTTTCAGTAGTTCTGAGCACCGATGACCGATATGAGTGCTTTTCTCACCTCTGCTTGGAAAGCCTTGTGTCACGCATGAGAATTTTTCACGGATATCCTGCAGGCCATGGCGATTCATGAACAATTCGGAAGCAGCTTCCGTTGTCACAACGGCGGCGTCGGCCCGCTTGAGCACCATGGCTTCAAAGGCAAGGTCAAAGCGGTAGCGCCATTTTGGCGCATGTGGCGCAACAACCGGGTCGGCCAGATCAGCAATGAGGGGTAGCTGGGAGATCCGTTTGCCTAGCAATCCCAGAATCAGGCTCGCACCAGGCTCATGGGAAGACACAATTGCGTTATATGATTTCGATCCAAGCAACTGGATCAATCGCACCGAGGCAGAAAAAACCCATTCACTCCGGAGATCGGGAAATATGATTCGATCGAGAAACTGCCGACCCCAACGGTATATTTTCAACAAGGTGGTAGTCTGGTGCGATGGATCCACTGGAGCGACCTTGCCTGGAGAGTCCTTCTGATTCTTCAATCTGGACATGAGCAGATAGATGCTCTGCGAAACACCCACATACGGCCCGGCCCATGTTCGATGCACGATCACATCACCATGAAGTTCTTCACTGAATGGAGGTAGCGCCGGCATATTCGGACAGAGCACATGGATTTCAATACCCTGTTTTGCAAATTCGTTTGCCAGATAAAACCATCGCAGCGATTGACCTGAAATTATCGGGGGAAATTCGTAAGCGATCAGGAGAATGCGCATGGTCACTATTCATGGGTCCTGTTTCAGCATTATTCCAGGCGTATTCTTTGTCTCGAGAGGAATTCAATACCCTTTTCGGGAATTCATTTTTCTATCGGTATGCCGCATACGTCGCGCCGCCTCTTACCGCATTTCATATTACCTCAATAAAAAGCATGGCACCACATCTATCTTCAATACGAAGCAACGGCACAAGCGGCCGCCTGGCTAGCAGTTTCTAAAAACGTGTCGCCTGTGCGACGCTTCGTGGCATGAGTTCTTCATCAAAATATTGATAATTTAATTTCGATAGTTGATAACTATTTAAATTCTGCAAATATTCAGCCTTGCGAGGTGCTTGGGCGGCAACTCTCGTATCAGGCCCTGTCGATCAGCGGCTACGCCCTTCGCCTTGAACCCCAAAGCAAAAACACCGCAGGCACATCAGCGCCTGCGGTGTCAGGGATGCGATCCAGCACTGGATCGGCCGCGGGGAAATATCAGCCTACACGGCGCATTCCCGATCAGGAGTCAACGGATTTCAACGCGCCGTCGTATCGCTGCTGGCCGCCACGATGGGGATATAGAACTCCCCGCCGGCACGGTTGAATTCCTCGGCCTTGGCCTGCATTCCGGCGGCAATGCCTTCCTGCTCGGCCACGCCCTTGGCAGCGGCGAATTCGCGCACTTCCTGGGTGATCTTCATGGAGCAGAACTTGGGGCCGCACATGGAGCAGAAGTGCGCCACCTTGGCGCTGTCCTTGGGCAGGGTTTCGTCGTGGTAGGCCTGGGCGGTGTCGGGGTCCAGGCCCAGGTTGAACTGGTCCTGCCAGCGGAAGTCGAAGCGCGCCTGGCTCAGCGCGTCGTCGCGGGCGCGGGCGCCGGGGTGGCCCTTGGCGACGTCGGCCGCGTGTGCTGCGATCTTGTACGCGATGATGCCCTGCTTGACGTCGTCGCGGTCGGGCAGGCCCAGGTGTTCCTTGGGCGTGACGTAGCACAGCATGGCGGTGCCGAACCACCCGATCATGGCCGCGCCGATGGCGCTGGCGATGTGGTCGTAGCCGGGGGCGATGTCGATGGTCAGCGGGCCCAGGGTGTAGAACGGCGCCTCGTGGCAGTGCTTGAGCTGCTCGGTCATGTTGGCCTGGATCATGTGCATGGGCACGTGGCCGGGGCCTTCGATCATGGTCTGCACGTCGTGCTTCCAGGCCAGCTGGGTCAGCTCGCCCAGGGTCTTGAGTTCGGCGAACTGGGCTTCGTCATTGGCGTCCGAGGCGCTGCCGGGGCGCAGGCCGTCGCCCAGCGAGAAGCTGACGTCGTACTGCTTCATGATGTCGCAGATGTCCTCGAAGTGCTCGTACAGGAAGCTCTCGCGGTGGTGGGCCATGCACCACTTGGCCATGATGGAGCCGCCGCGCGAGACGATGCCCGTGCGGCGCTGGGCCGTGAGGTGGATGTAGGCCAGGCGCACGCCGGCGTGGATGGTGAAGTAGTCCACGCCCTGCTCGGCCTGCTCGATCAGGGTGTCGCGGAAGATGGGCCAGGTCAGGTCCTCGGCAATGCCGCCCACTTTCTCCAGCGCCTGGTAGATGGGCACGGTGCCGATGGGCACGGGCGAGTTGCGGATGATCCAGTCGCGCGTGGTGTGGATGTTCTTGCCGGTGGACAGGTCCATCACGTTGTCCGCGCCCCAGCGGATGGCCCAGACCAGCTTCTCGACCTCTTCCTCGATGCTGGAGGTGACGGCTGAGTTGCCGATGTTGGCGTTGATCTTGACCTTGAAGTTGCGCCCGATGGCCATGGGCTCGATCTCGGGGTGGTTGATGTTGGCCGGGATGATGGCGCGGCCGCGCGCCACTTCGTCGCGCACGAATTCGGGCGTGATGATCTTGGGGATGGCGGCGCCCAGGCCGTTGCCGGCCAGGCGCGCCTCGCGCGCGGCGTCCTGCTGGTACTCGGCCATCCATTCGCGGCGGCCGTTCTCGCGCAGGGCCACGTATTCCATCTCGGGTGTGATGATGCCCTTGCGCGCGTAGTGCATCTGGGTGACGTTGCCACCGCTCTTGGCGCGGCGCGGCTGGCGCTGCAGCGATGCGGCCTCGGCCCGCAGGCGGGCCACGCGCTCGTCTTCCTCGCCGCGCTTGCCGCCGTCGTCCAGTGCCTGGCGCAGGCGGCCGGCGTAGTACTCGCTGTCGCCGCGCGACTCGATCCAGGCATTGCGCACGCCCGGCAGGCCGCTGCGCACGTCGATGGCCACGGCCGGGTCGGTGTAGGGGCCCGAGGTGTCATAGACGCTGACCTGCTCGCCATTGGTCAGCTGGATATCGCGCACGGGCACGCTCAGGCCGGCATGCAGGCTGCCTTGCAGATAGCTCTTGGTGGAGGCCGGGAACGGCTTGCGCGACTGCGCCAGCAGGTCGGAAAAACGCTGTGCGTCTGGAGCTTCGCCGGCTGCGGGGGTGAAGATGGAATCGGGAGCGTTCATGTCGGGTTCCTTGCGTTCAAAGCGTCGATCAACAACGCTCCGGGAACCGGACACTCCTTGGGCTGTGCCAAAGGCCGCGCACCGGGCTATGCCAGTGTGGGCCTGCCAGGGCCGTATGGCCTTGGCCCCTGCTTGCCACGCACGCCAAGGCGCACGAGCAGCCTTGGTTGGCAAGGGCCGATGCGCATCGGATGGTGGCCTGCCTGGCCGTTGCGGCCCTGCGTGTATCCGCCGTGGCGGACTTCCATCCTCTGACTTCGGCCCCGCTTCAGGGTCCCGCTCTTCTTCCGCCGGTATCAACCGGATCAAGTTCGTCGGGTTCGCCGCCTGGCCCATGCAGCGCATGGACCGGTTGGCATCTCAGTGCATCAGCACACCCCGGAGCAGAGCGCAGTATAGGGGATGGCAAGGCGCCCTTGCCCTGCGGGTTTGCCCAGGGGCCTGAAAGCCCTGCTCAGTCGAAGCCGCGCATCTGTGCCCATTCGGCCACCGGTGCGCGCGTGGCGCGCCAGCCGTTGATGGGGGCTTCCTTGTCCTCGTAGCCCAGCGCAATGCCAAAGGCCACGTGGTAGCCCTCGGGCAGCGCCAGCGCCTGGGTCACGGCGTCGTTGTAGCGGCGCCAGAAGCCCTGGGCGCAGGTGGCCAGGCCATTGGCGCAGGCCAGCAGCATGAAGGACTGCAGGTAGATGCCCAGGTCCACCCATTGCGGCAGGCCCATGCGCTCGTCCACCGCCACGATCAGGCCCACGGGCGCGCCGAAGAACTGGCCGTTGCGCGCCAGTTGCTCCAGCCGCGCGGGCTTGTCGTCGCGCGGAATGCCCAGCGACTGGTACAGCTCTTCGCCATTGGCAAAGCGCCGGCTGCGGTAGGGCTCCCAGAGATTGGGCGGGTAGGACAGGCCGGGCTGGGCGTCCTGGGGCTCGGCTTCGGCGACGGCGGTGAGCAGTTGCTGCAGCGGCTCGCCCGTCAGCGCCAGCACGCGCCAGGGCTGCAGGTTGCCGCCCGAGGCCGCTTGTGCCGACTGTTCCATCAGGGAGCGCACCAGGGCCGCATCGGGCGACTGGGGCAGGAAGGCGCGCACGGAGCGGCGCGCATGCAAGGCCTGTTCAACGTTCATGCTGGTCGGAGTCTCCGGTCTTCTTGGGGGATCTTGGGGATCTTGGGTGATCTTCTGCAGGCCTACTTGCCCATGATCTGGTCGATCTTGTCCTTCTGGAACGCCTGCGGGCGCTCGGACTCGCAGGGCACGCAGTCGCCCACCTTGCTGCCGGCCGAGAGCTTGGCAATGGCCTCCCACAGCAGCGCGATCTGCTGCTCGTGCGCGGCCGCGCCATCGCTCAGGCCGCGCATGGCCTGGGCCACGGGGTCCATTTCCTGGGTGATGCCGTAGGCCGTGAACGGCTGGGGCGCGGCAGCCGACGGGACCTTGATGGACTCGGCCTTGGCCGATGCCAGGTCGTGCTCGGTCACATCGGCGCTGTGGCCGTTCTTGCTGGCGATGATGCGCGCCGGAATGCCCACGGCGGTAGCGCCTGCGGGCACGGGCTTGATGACCACGGCATTGCTGCCGATCTTGGCGCCGTCGCCCACCTCGAAGCCGCCCAGCACCTTGGCGCCCGCGCTGACCACCACATCGCGGCCCAGCGTGGGATGGCGCTTGGCGCCCTTGTAAAGCGAGGTGCCGCCCAGGGTCACGCCGTGGTAGATGGTGCAGCCGTCGCCGACCACGGCCGTCTCGCCGATGACGACGCCCATGCCGTGGTCGATGAAGACGCGCTCGCCGATGACGGCGCCGGGGTGGATCTCGATGCCGGTGAGCCAGCGGCCGATGTGCGAGATGAAGCGCCCCAGCCACTTGAGGCCATGGTTCCAGCACCAGTGCGCCGGGCGCTGCAACCAGATCGCATGCAGACCCGGATAACAGGTGATGACCTCCCAGGTGCTGCGTGCCGCAGGGTCGCGGTCGAGGATGCACTGGATATCGGAGCGCAGGCGGTCAAGCATCTAGGGGCTGGTTATTGTTGACAAGACCGCTCAGTCTAGCGTTTCGGTGGGGTGCTCTGCAGCATGGCCTTCGCAACACCGCGCAGGATGTGGATTTCCTCGGCGGTCAGTTGCGAGCGGTTGAAAAGCTGGTTGAGGCGCGGCATGAGCTTCTTGGGCGCAGCCGGATCGAGAAAGCCGATATGGGCCAGCGCCTGCTCCCAGTGGCCCAGCATGCCGGCCACCTGGGCCGCGTCGGCACGCTGCGGCGCGGGCGTGTGCTCCACCACGGGAAAGCCGCCCAGCGCCTGGCGCCATTCATAGGCTACCACCTGGATGGCCGCCCCCAGGTTCAGCGAGCCGAACTGCGGATTGGACGGAATCGACAGCGCCACATCGCTGCGGTAGACATCGTCGTTGCTCATGCCGAAGCGCTCGCAGCCGAACAGGAAGGCCACGCCGGACTGGTTGCAGCGCGGCGCGGGAGCCGGTGCCGACACGGATGCATCGGCAGGCGGCGCCGTTTCATCGGGCGCATCGGGCGCAGCCGGCACATCCAGCGCCCCGCTGAGCAGCAGCTCGAAATGCTGGCGCGGCGTGCGCGTGGGCGGGCCGAAGTCGCGCGGCGTCATGGCCGTGGCGCACAGGTGGCTCATGCCGTCCAGCGCCTCCTCCAGCGTCTCGACCACGCGCGCATTGCCCAGCACGTCCAGCGCGCCGCTGGCCCGCTGGATGGTCTCTTCCTTGCGCAGCACGTTGGGCCAGCGCGGGCGCACCAGCACCAGGTCGTCAAAGCCCATGGTCTTCAAGGCGCGGGCGGCGGCGCCCACATTGCCGGCGTGGCTGGTTTCTATCAGTACGAATCGGGTTTTCATGGCATCGCTGGCCTGCCGGCGCCGGCAGAGCCCCCAAGGCGGGACAGGTTGCGCAGCACAAAACGGACAAGGCGGGTAAAATTGCGCGCTATTGTCGCCGCCCCGCATCGCCGGACGCGGCTTTTTCCGTTCTTACCCGCGTCAAACAGCCTGCTTTTGCCAGAGAGGACCGTCCTCTCCTTGCACAGCCGCTGCTCCGCCAACGCCTCACAATCTATGTCGACCAACCTGCATCCCATGCTCAACGTGGCCATCAAGGCCGCACGCGCCGCCGGCGCCATCATCAACCGCGCGGCTCTTGACGTGGAATCCGTGCGTGTCGCACAAAAGCAGGTCAACGACTTTGTGACCGAGGTGGACAAGGCGGCCGAGCAGGCCATCATCGAAACCTTGCTGGGCGCCTACCCGGGCCACGGCATCCTGGCCGAGGAATCGGGCAACGAGTTCGGCGCCAAGAACTCCGACTACGTCTGGATCATCGATCCGCTGGACGGCACCACCAACTTCATCCACGGCTTCCCCGTGTACTGCGTGAGCATTGCCCTGTCCTTCAAGGGCAAGGTGGAGCACGCCGTGGTGTACGACCCCTCGCGCAACGACCTGTTCACGGCCACGCGCGGCCGCGGCGCCTACCTGAATGACCGCCGCATCCGCGTGTCCAAGCGCATCCAGCTCAAGGACAGCCTGATCTCCACCGGCTTCCCCTTCCGCCGTGGCGACAACTTCAAGCAGTACATGAACATGCTGGGCGACGTGATGCAGGAAACCGCAGGCGTGCGCCGCCCCGGCGCCGCCGCGCTGGACCTGGCCTACGTGGCAGCCGGCTTTGCCGATGGCTTCTTCGAAAGCGGCCTGCAGATCTGGGACGTGGCCGCCGGCAGCCTGCTGGTGACCGAGGCTGGTGGCCTGGTCGGCAACTTCACGGGCGAGGCGGATTTCCTGGAACAGAAGGAATGCCTGGCGGGCAATCCGCGCATTTATGGTGCGCTGGTCGGCATCGTTGGCAAGTACAGCAAGTTTGCTTCGGCTGGTGAGAAGGCTGGTGTGCGGCAGGCGCTGTCTGATTCTGGAGAGGCGGCTCCCGTCGCTGATGCTGAAACTGCTGAATCTGAGCAGCAGCCTGAGGCTTGATTCCGGCTTCTCCTCTCTTATGAAAAACAGCTCCTTGAAGGAGCTGTTTTTCGTTGGGCGCGGGTTCGGTGCGCTTTTTGCCCCTGCCGGGGGGTTTCTTTTCGAGGCCGGGTCTCGGCCCGGCGGCCGACTGCCCTTTCTTGATTCGCCAAGAAAGGTCAGATCAAAGAAGGCGACCCGAATGTCCACGTCCCTTCGCTTCGCTGCGGGCAACCTGCGCCGGGCCGCCTGCGGGGTTCGCCGTGAAACTCTCTTCGCGCTGCGCGCTACGTTCAAACAATCACGGCAAGTCAGATGACGAGGCAGTCCTGTCCTGCGGCAGGACTGCAACCCCGCAGGCGGCCCGACGCAGGCGTGGACATACGGGAGGGCCACGGCCACGGCCACGGCCATGGCCTCACGGCCTGGCCTGTGGCGCGGAGCTCTTTTACTTGGAGCGCGCGTTGATCACGGCCTCGGCCACGTTGCGCGGTGCTTCGGCGTAGTGCTTGAACTCCATGGAGTAGGTGGCACGGCCTTGCGTTTGCGAGCGCAGGGAGGTGGCGTAGCCGAACATTTCGGACAGCGGCACTTCGGCCTTGATGGACTTGCCGCCGCCGGCCATGTCGTCCATGCCCTGCACCATGCCGCGCCGCGAGGACAGGTCGCCCATGACGGTGCCGGCGTAGTCTTCGGGCGTCTCGACTTCCACGGCCATCATGGGCTCCAGGATGACGGGGCTAGCCTTTCTCGCCGCTTCCTTGAAGCCGAAGATGGCCGCCATCTTGAAGGCCATTTCGTTCGAGTCCACGTCGTGGTACGAGCCGAAGGTCAGCGTGACCTTGACGTCCACCACGGGGTAGCCGGCCAGCACGCCACTGGTCAGGGCCTCGACCACGCCCTTTTCCACCGCAGGGATGTACTCGCGCGGCACCACGCCGCCCTTGATGGCGTCGACGAACTCGAAGCCCTTGCCGGGCTCCTGCGGCTCCACCGTGAAGACCACGTGGCCGTACTGGCCCTTGCCGCCGGACTGGCGCACGAACTTGCCGTCCACATCGGTGACTTTCTTGCGGATGGTCTCGCGGTAGGCCACCTGGGGCTTGCCCACGTTGGCTTCCACGTTGAACTCGCGCTTCATGCGGTCCACGATGATTTCCAGGTGCAGCTCGCCCATGCCGGCAATGATGGTCTGGCCCGATTCCTCATCGGTGCGCACGCGGAACGACGGGTCTTCGGCCGCCAGGCGCGACAGGGCAATGCCCATTTTTTCCTGGTCGGCCTTGGACTTGGGCTCCACGGCCTGGGCGATCACGGGCTCGGGGAAGACCATCTTCTCCAGCACGATGGGCGCGGACGGGTCGCACAGGGTCTCGCCCGTGGTCACGTCCTTCAGGCCCACGCAGGCGGCAATGTCGCCGGCGTGGATTTCATCGACCTCCAGGCGTTCATTGGCATGCATCTGCACGATGCGGCCGATGCGCTCCTTCTTGTCCTTGACGGAGTTGAGCACGCTGTCACCCTTGTTGAGCACGCCCGAGTAGACGCGCACAAAGGTGAGCTGGCCCACGAAGGGGTCGGTCATCAGCTTGAAGGCCAGGGCAGAGAACTTCTCGCTGTCATCGGCATGGCGCACGATGATGGAGCCGTCTTCCGCATGGCCCTCCACGGGCGGCACTTCCAGCGGGGAAGGCATGAGTTCGACCACGGCGTCCAGCAGGCGCTGCACACCCTTGTTCTTGAAGGCCGAGCCGCACAGCATGGGCTGGATCTCGCCCGCAATGGTGCGCAGGCGCAGGCCGCGCAGGATGTCGGCCTCGGGCAGGTCGCCCTCTTCCAGGTAGCGGTTCATCAGGTCTTCGCTGGCCTCGGCAGCCGCTTCCACCATGGACTCGCGCCACTTTTTGGCGTCTGCCACCATGGCGGCGGGAATGTCCTGGTACTCGAACTTCATGCCCTGCGTGGCCTCGTCCCAGATGATGGCCTTCATCTTGAGCAGGTCCACCACGCCGGTGAACTGCTGCTCTGCGCCAATGGGCAGCACGATGGGCACGGGGTTGGCCTTGAGGCGGTCCACCATCATCTGCCGCACGCGCAGAAAATCCGCGCCCGTGCGGTCCATCTTGTTGACGAAGGCCAGGCGCGGCACCTTGTACTTGTTGGCCTGGCGCCAGACCGTCTCGGACTGCGGCTGCACGCCGCCCACGGCGTCATAGACCATGACGGCGCCGTCGAGCACGCGCATGGAACGCTCCACCTCGATGGTGAAGTCCACGTGGCCCGGGGTGTCGATGATGTTGATGCGGTGCTGGTCAAAGCGGCCGTCCATGCCCTTCCAGAAGCAGGTGGTGGCCGCCGAGGTAATGGTGATGCCGCGCTCCTGCTCCTGCTCCATCCAGTCCATGATGGCGGCGCCTTCGTGCACCTCGCCCAGCTTGTGGCTCACCCCGGTGTAGAACAGGATGCGCTCGGTCGTGGTGGTCTTGCCGGCATCGATGTGCGCGGAGATACCAATGTTGCGATAGCGTTCTATGGGGGTATGGCGGGCCATGAAAGGACTCCTGGGTGCTACGAAAGCGTAAGTGCGTGATCTGCCGGTTCGAAGGGTCGGATTCTCGCGGGGGTTGAATGAGGGTTGATGACAATTGGAATGTACGAAGACAATCGTACTATCTTCCGCAACTTCTTGCAGAACGATTCATGTTTTCACCACGCCATGCCCCTGTCTGCCAGATAACTGCCCGCGCCACGCCGCATCAGCGACGTGCGGCATTGCTTCCATGGCACAGTGGCGCCCCATCGACTGGACGATTCATGCTTGCCAACCACCCCGACCGCGAACAGATACGCCTGGAAAACCTGCTCAACGCCCTGGGCAACCCCCTGCGCCTGGCCGTGGTGCGCGCGCTGGCTGCAGGCCATGAGCGCGCCTGCGGCTCGCTCTTGCAGGGCCAGTCCAAATCAACCATGACCCACCACTGGCGCGTGCTGCGCGACAGCGGCGTGATCTGGCAGCGCCCCGATGGCCGCGAAAACCTGCTCTCCCTGCGCCGCGAAGACCTGGACGCACGCTTTCCCGGCCTGCTGGACGCGCTGCTGCAGGCCCTGGCCGAAGACCCGCTGACCGAGCAGGCCACGGCGGCCCACCTCAAACCCTGCCCTTGAAGCCCCGCCCCTGCAACGCAGGCGGCAGCCCTGCGCCCTACCCCTTCACGGCAAGCGCCACAGCAACGCCCTCATCCGCAAACCGCTTGGCCGCCTTGAGCAGATAGCTCACGGCATAGAGGATGGGGTCATCGGCCTCGTCGCCATTCAGATGGTCCACCACCTCGACGGCATAGCCCAGGTCCACCGCCGTGTCGTGCAGCAGGCCCAGTAGCTCCTTGTCCTGCGGCTCCAGCGACTGCGCCTGATCGGCCTTGGCGTAGTAGATGCGCAGCAGGTCGCGGCACACGCAGTTGATGGCCGTGACCTTGTGGCGAGCGTGCAGCTCCAGCACTTCAAGGGCAGCGCCCAGGTGCAGGACGGCGTCGATGGCCAGGTCGTCGAGGTTGGGTTGAGAAACGGTGCGGATGTCTTGATCCATCGAAGCCTCCTCTGATGATTGAAGCCTGCGTCTCGGCCTCGTACCGAGCTGTGCCGGATGCAAGGCAGCAGCAGCCCAAGATCAACAAAAGAGTTAAATATAACGTGGTTTAAATTGCATCAAAAACTGACGCTCTTGCCCATGCAAAAGCGTCCTGTCAAACGCGGCCGTCCAGTCGGCGCCACTTCATTTGATGCAGACATTGCCCGGGCTTTCGGCGCGGCGGTGCGCGCCCTTCGCAACGAGCGCGGCATCTCCCAGGAATCACTGGCCAACCTCGCCGATATCGAGCGCTCTCACATGGGCAAGGTGGAGCGTGGGGAGCACATGCCGACGCTGGTCATCGTGTTCAAGATTGCGCGGGGGCTGGGGTGTAGCGCGGCTGAGGTGATGGGGAGGGCTGAGGAGATGTTGGGAGGGCCGGGTTCGGTGTAGCTCTAGACCCGTGAAAGAGCAACACTCACAGCTAGTACCTGCGATGGGCACAAACTAAACGAACTTCTGATCTCAAAGATCCGCACTCACACGTACAGGCAACCCCAACATGGGAGAGCCTGCGGTAACCCTCGGCAGTTGTCGCGTAAGCTCCGTATGTGTACCTCGTGTTGGAAATCGAGGACCAGGGTGCGCAGGCCTGCTAGGAGCTTATGCGTCTTTTTTGAAAACAACATTGTGGCAATCCGGTGATACCTGCAGCTAGGCTTAAATTTTTACGTCGAGTCCGTGAACTAGGGAAACTTATCGGCAACCATTCCCAAGATGCCGAGGCGCTCGTCAAAGTTGTGCTCTATTACTGGCAGAAGGCGGACTACCCTCATTTAGCTGCCCGCATGCCTCAGGGCTGTAAAGATTTAATAGCACAGGAATCAGTCCAGCAGTTTGCAGAGTGGCTCCGTACCCAAGAGATCTTCAATGAAGCTGCTTATTGGCTGGCAACTGCTTATGCAATATGGGTAGGTTCCGAAACCAGAACAGCCAGATCACTTTTCTTCACACCACCACGACTTGCCGATCGTGTCATTAGCAATCTTGTAAATCATGGTGCCAGCTTAAATGACGACCACTGGCATGACCCAGCGTGCGGCGGCGCAGCTTTCCTCGTACCTATTGCTCAGCGCATGGCTGAGTCTCATCTACTAAGCGGAAAAAGCCCCAGTGAATCATTGAAGTGGATCGAAACCAAACTAAGTGGAAGCGACCTTGATGAAACACTTATATACCTATCTCAGCAATTTTTGCTGATGGCATTATCGCCTCTCATAAAGCAAGCTGGTTATCAGCCTTCTATCGTCATCAGGCACACTGATGGCCTCGCGGCGAAAGGACCTCTCGGCCAGTACGACGTTGTTGCGTGCAACCCACCTTATCGAAAACTAAAAGCACATGAGGTACAAAAATATGCAGATCAATATCGTGACATCCTAGAAGGTCAGCCAAATATTTATGGCCTATTTATCGACAGATCTTTGCGACTAACCCGACCTGGGGGGCATGTTGGACTACTAACACCGACAAGTTATCTCTCGGGCCAATACTTCTCAAAGCTTCGAGCAAACCTTCTATTAAGGTCAAACATATTGCAAATCGACATGCTAAGCAATAGATCTGCAACTTTTTTAAATGTAGAACAGGAAACCACTGTCACCACTCTTCGCCCATGTTCAACTACAAATTCAGCCATGACATCAACCAGTGTTTATGTATTGGAAGATTCAGGGGAATTTGCGAGTACTGGCGTCTATCGCCTCTCAAACTCTGGGAAGCCCTGGGCAATACCTCGCGCAGTGAATGATGCCAACACGCTGATTAATGCGGAGAATTCGCCGTTTAGGCTCGTAGACTATGGTTATATTGCTCGAATAGGAAGTCTCGTCGCATATCGAGATACTCGCACCAGATTCAAAACCAAAGAGAAACTAACACTAGGACGCATTGCACTTCCTTTGGTATGGGCAACAGATATTTCCCCCTCAGGCAATTTCATCCATGGCCGCGAGCAAAGGATTTCCAGATCTGAACTTTTCGTAGCCGTGGACTCTATTAATGCAGCGGGAATTTCAACCTTGCCATCAGTTCTCCTGCAACGACTAACGTCAAGCGACCAAAGCAGAAGACTCGTATCTGCGCCAATCCCAAAAGAATGGCTTGCCACACATAGTGGATTCGTCTGTGAAAATCATGTAATTATACTTGAGCAACATGAAGATAAAGGTTGGTCCCCAGAAGACTTTTCCAAACTCCTTCGCACCAAAGTTATCGACTGCGTTTTTCGATCTATTTCAGGAGCAAGCAACGTCTCAATCTTCGAACTGAACGCGCTGCCTTTACCTTGCCCCTCAACTCTAAAAAAGATGTGGACTGACTCTAAAAGTCAAGAGGAGCTAGTGACAAATGCTTATCAAGCAGTGAGATTTACGCCAAAAAACTGCGCGCCTTAGATTGGCTAACACCACGTCCTCAGACGCCCTCAGCAAAGCAGTTATGTTCGCTGCCATCATCGCACGGTGACACATAAGCAAAGAACTGTCGCGATAGCTACAACCCCTGATCCGAGCCTTCGCGCCTTCTCTGCGCACGCTCGCTAACCGATGCAGCCGCCATCAATGGCATCCTATTCGTGCTGTAAACAGGTATTCCCTGAGAAGACCTTACCCAAATACTTGGCAGCATGACTTGCCGGCAGCGCTTGCGCGACTGTAACTCCGCTGGTTGCTGGCAGCAGTTGCACCAAGGCATGCTGGCCTGACCTGCCAACCCTTGGACCTCTCTACTAATGATTGGTAAGTCAGCAAAGGACAGGTCATATATACCCTTGGTGATCGGTATTTCTATAATTTACTTCGTTAAATAGTGAAAATAAGCCCTAAACTCTTTTGTCAATTTAAAATATAGTTTATAAAATTCCAATTCGCTTTCTTTTTCCAAAGTACTTTCTAATTCCTCCAACTCTTTCAATAGCTTGTCAGATTTCTCAAGCACCCAAATTACCCTGTAGCGAGCAAGCCCAAGCTTGAGCTTCTTATGCATATAAATAGCTTCTCGGCTTTGTTCATTCGGGTAAATTGTCCCGTACGCATCTCTATAAAAGTGTTGATTATAGTCAGTGGTGCAGGGATCCAAATAATTATTTGGATCGTCATCCGATTTCAGAATATTTACGTAAGAACATGCGTATACGAGATTCGAATACGTCGTTTTTAATTGAGGAAACTTCTTGTGTGGTTTGAAATGATCAATATGAAACGTCGTTAGACCACCGAACCACATATGATGACTATCCGTATAACCACATCTATTATTAAAATCACTTGCTAAGTATTGTTTATAGCTGCCGTATGTGCTGTAGGTCTTTGTGCAGCGCCTTTGGGGAGACAATTCACGAAATTGAACTTTAGTCATGGCTGGCCTCTCTTCATCTTAAGAATCTCTTCCGCCTTCGTGATCAATGCATCCAACCTTTTTATGTTAGAAGTCACGCGCAGTTCGTCCGGCATCTTTGATTTCATGTCGATATAAGACTCCAAAATTGAATCGAGCTCTATGAGGCGCGTTTCCTCCTTTAGACTCAACTCTTCAGATCTTCTTTTATCAATAATGGCATCAAATTCTGCTGACGCAGCTTCAATAAATTGCTTATGAGCCAATACTTCATAATAGACTTTGTCAGAGAACGTCAAATGCTGGGCATCCGGCGGACTTTGATCCCCACTTCTACTCTCTTTGAAACTTCCGTACTTTTCGTAAATTAACTTGACATCATGGCCATCGCGAGCCGCATCGTCGCCCAATGACGTAGCTATGAATACAGGAAAATTCTTGCGTCTGCTCAGAAGTTCACGAGCGATATCTCCTCCATTAAATTCGACTGTGTACACTGATGGCAGATCGCTTTTTTTGTCGTTTAGCGAAAAGTCTGTAAGAACAACATCTGGATTCGCCTCAAAAATCTTCTCCATCATCTCTTCTAGGGTTGGAGGTGGAAAAATATAAGTTCCAGTAAAACGCTCTTTATTCACATCCAAAAAATCCCTTTTGAAGCTGCGATGTGCCGCTTGCTCTTCATCAATAAAAAGGATGCTATAAGTCATATACTAGCCTTTACTCTTATATTTTTGAGGAAAATCAAATGAAATATTAAAACCGAGATGCTCTGATTTGGGATGCAGCTTGACATTAGCTTGATATTCTTCGGAAATGACCTTTACTATCCACATTCCTAGCCCAGTTCCCACTTCTTGCCCAACAGAATCCCTTTTTGTTGTGTACATCGGCTTAAAAATAATATTTGGGTCGGTCAAATGATCTGGCAGGCCCGGCCCTGTATCCATATACTCCACGCCAATCTTGGCTTCCGATTCTGTGCATTTAATGAATATCTTTCGCTCTCCTTGGATTTTTGATAACTTAAATGCCTCAATTGAGTTGACTAGTAAATTTAGGAAAATACTATCAAAATCAATTTCAAATATTTTCATCTTCAAGTCATCCGGGCAATCGACAAACAACTCGATTCCACGCTCTGAAAGCGTCTCTCTCCAGCCCACTTCTATCGACTTGAAGAATTGATCTAAAAATATCTGCTTTCGTTTTCTCTTATCTTTTCTAGCAAAACCGAGTGAAAATCCCAGCCACATTGAAATATTTCGATCATCTCTTTTCATCTCCTTGATAAATTCGAATGGATTATCAAAAATATCCGAATTTTCGAAATCAACTGGAGTTACTTTATGAGCCAACAGGTCTGTTAGCTCATCAAATCGAGTATTCAGGCTATCTTTGGTTTTACTCAAGTCATGTCCGAACGAAGCGGCCACGATACCGCTGCTAGCCATTCCGCGCAAGAGCTTCTGCTCTTCCAATAGTTTCTCATTCTCTTCAGCCACGCCTTCGACATAACGGACCAAAATTGCAAGATCGTCTTCTTGCTGATTGCTATCGCTGCTGCTACCGTTGCTGTTATTGCTGCCGCTACCGAAGGTATTATCAGTGACACCATCTTTATTTTCGTCGCTGCTGGCATTTGTACTTCTTATTTCGACGCCAGTCACTGCACGTGACTGAGTTTTTTTTCTTCTCTCCTGTTCTCGTTTAATAATTTTCTTCGCCAGATTCTCCGTTTCCTCATTCGTTTCAGCGTTGCTGGAAGGATGACTCTTCCAATATGCAGAAAATTCCTTGGCAATTGAAGATCGATCCTCTTCAAACTTCGCAACAATACTAATTATCAAATTCTTGAAGACACGAAAAGTCTTCGTTTCTTGAAGACCATCTCGACTCGACTTATCCTCGAATTCAAGATTAGTTAAACGCGAAATCCGAATAGCACCAGCTACGTTCTCGGGCCGTACCTTATAGCCATTAGTATCCTTGGCGACCCCTGCAGGATTGGAAGATTGCCTCAAACCTAAACCAAGCCAATCGAATGCTGCCTCCTTAATCTCTCCATATGGCCTCACCCTAAAATTATCTCGGTATATCTTTACTCCAGCGAATTGTTTGAGCCAATCTTTTCTCCTCTTATCCGATATATTTTTATAGAAAAATCTCGCGGAATCCCTACTTGTAGATGTTCGTTTTAAAAAATAGAAATTAAAATCGAAAGCCCCTATTTTACTGAGATTACCGTCATTGTCATTAAACCCAGAAAGCAGCTCAGAGAAGCTATAAGTCTTCTGCCATTTTCTATCTGGAAAATTTGGTATATTATTCTTAGTACTATCCAAATCGTAGAAGTCGGATGGTATTTTTTCAAAATCATACTCTTCTCGAAAAATAGTGATCTCAACTTCTTGATTGTTATTTGCTCTCGCCTCAACTTTGTAGTCAAAGTCCTCACAATCCGGACCGAGAATTTCTCCATACCTATTTGACTCTAGAGAAGAAATCAAGAATATACGGAAATTTTCAATATCTTTAGGAGGAACTAATATCTCCAAATCCTCAAAAACTTGTGTAACTAGTTCTTGATTCCAGTCGTCATTTAAGTTCGTTATCTTTAATACGGTACCATGTGAAAAGTTGTCAAATTCCTCCAATTTTGGCAAACCTTCCTTGGTTCCATAATCTATCTTTTCTAGCCATTGCCAAAGATATCCCAAATCAAAATCGTACTCTGCGCTACGTGTAGACGAAATCAAGTCGGAATTTTTCAATGCGTCCAATGAGGCAGTCACAGCATCGATCGTCTTACGCCCTCCCTCGAAATCACGCCAATCTACGCTCCAGATGCTCCCATCTAGCGGAACGTCTGTTGCGGCAGAATACTTCTTGAGATCTGGAATGGTGGTCATCGTGCACTTCGCACCAAGCTTGTCAAGAGCGAATCGGCCGATTCCTTTTGCCCCGGATTTAACACGTTTGGACTTCGTGTGATAATCGAAAAGTTTGTTATCAGTGCCAATAGTCATCCAATGATTCAGAATGATGTCTCGCGACATTCCATCTCCGGCGTCTATTATGTACAATGTGCTTAGTTTTTTTATCCTCCTCTTAAATGCATTAAGATACCGAGGTGAGGCCATTGCATTCAGTATGTAATTACTGCCGGACTTTTCATAGAGACGATTGAAATAGGATTGCTTAATCCCTTCCGAAATCATTCTTAACTTCTGCTGCTCACTAAGTTTTTCATGAAGAACTGCGAGCTTGTTATCAACATAAATGAGGCAAAACGGGCTGTCAGCATCGTAACAGTTTTTCACCAACTCAATAATTGCCCCCTTGGAGTTGGCTATATTTTCCCGTCCTATCAGAATCGCAGCCCTAGCTGATACATTAAATGGAATTTTAGTCATAATTTTTCTAATCCTAGATTTTTCTCTGCGTCAGCAAATGGCGAAAATCATTCAGCGATTTATATTTCAACTTCCAAATATTAAATCTTGAATGCTGATTTGCGAAGACATAATAATACATCCAACCATTCCTCTCAAATATTTGTATTACCCCTCGTCAATTGACTAACCATCATTCATAACATTTAACGCTGACTTCTCCCATATGCAATCACTCCCAAACTGGGGTTGAGCGACATGCCATCTGTTGATCTGACCTCTTCTTGATGAAATCGCTTGGGTTCAGCTTGCCGAGCGAGTTGTGCGGAAGGTGATGGTCGTAGTCATGTTGCCATGCCTTCAGCATCTCACAAGTCTCCTGCATTGTGATGAACTCAATTCAGGAAATCGTCAAGCAGGCAGCCATTGAACGACTCGATCAGCCCATTGTCCATGGGCTTTCCTACACACCTGCCGGTAAGCCGGAAGTTGGACGCTAGAGACACGCTCTCGCGACTCCACTGATCGATCACCGTGAGCGCTCGGAATGCCAGCCCATCGAGTATCTGGTCACGCACGCACTCCATGCTCCACCGCTGATTCAGGCCCGTCGCTTGGTGTCGGGCGACCATGCTGCAAGACTGATGCGCTTGCCGCGCTTGACCTTCATGCGAAGCTGCAAGCCTTCCAACCGAGCAGGGCGATAGAGCCGCTTCTTTCTGACATGCCAGCCCTCAAGCTTGATCATGACCAGCACGCGCAAATACCCGACTCATAGACGGCCCATCGCGATCTCTCTGATGCGCAGACGTAGTGCGCTTTGATCGCGGGCCTCACTCTTCTGACACCAGACTGAGGGTCGCGGCAGCGCCAACCGACACGACTTTCGTACATCCACCGGCCAGCTCACGCCGCTTGACAGCTTTCAGAGCTTTTTTCCAACGCCCCCCTGCAAGATCTGTTTGTCCAGGGGCAGGTTGGCAACGATGCGTTTCAACCTAGCGGTTTCGTCCTCGAGCATCTTCAGGCTTTGAACTCCGTCACGCCCAAATCTCCTGACTTCTTTTTTCAGGTGTACGTCGCATCGAACACGCCGATGTGGCAACAGACAATTTGCTATACAGCAAATATCTGGAAAAACCATAATTCAGCTGCTCTACAAAGATCCGCTCAGTGAGGCGTGCACGGGCTAGACCGTGACCCAAGCCCCCCCCC
>NZ_LFJT01000059.1:0-40133 GCF_001682645.1 Delftia sp. JD2 | reverse complement strand
CGGCGGCGCCCGCCAGGCCCAGGGCGCCGGCTGCGGCGCTGCCCATGTGGAACTGCTGGTGCAGCATCACGGCCAGCGTGGACCAGAAGGCACTGAAGGCCACCGACAGCAGGCCCTGGGCCAGGGCCGCACGGCGCAGCGCGGGCTGGCCGCGCCACAGCTGCACCATGGAGCCCAGCAGCGCGCCATAGCCCAGTTGCGTGGTCGGCCTGAAACTGGGCAGGCCGCGCCACAGGGCCACCCCCAGCAGTGCCATGGCAGCGGCGGCCAGCAGGTAGACGCTGCGCCAGCCGCCATGCTCGGCCAGCAGCCCGCTGACCACGCGCGACAGCAAAATGCCCAGCAGCAGCCCCGTCATCACTGTGCCCACCACCTTGCCACGCTGGTGCTCGGGCGCCAGCGTGGCGGCGGCCGGCACCACATCCTGCGCCAGGGTGGCAGCCAGGCCCACGGCCAGGCTGGCGGCCAGCAGCGGCGCCAGGCCCGGGGCCAGGCCGCTGGCCAGCAGGGCCAGCATCAGCGCGGCGGTCTTGGCCAGGATGATGCGCCGGCGGTCCATGCGGTCGCCCAGCGGGGCCAGCAGCAAAATGCCCAGCGCATAGCCCAGCTGGGTCAGCGTGGGCACAAAGCCCACGGCGCGCTCGCCCGCGCCCAGGTCGGGGCCGAGCACGCCCAGCATGGGCTGGCTGTAGTAGAGCGAGGCCACGCCCACGCCCGCCGTGGTCGCCATCAGCAGCACCAGCGACCGGGGCACGCCGGACGCCTTTTCGCTGGTGGCCGCTTGGTTATGCGTAGATTGAATGCAAGACATGTTGATCCGCCAATACGGCGTGTTTGAGAAACGATGGCCGTAGTGTGGTGCGATGCAGCAACCCACGGTAGTGGCTGCGTCCGCAGAATCGATATACGCTTGGCGTATGACCATAGCCGACCTCTCCCTGCCTTCGGGCGCAGACCGCATCGAACTGCTGCAGACCTTTGTGCGCATCGTCGAAAGCGGCAGCCTCTCGGCCGCCGCGCAGCAGATGTCCACCACCCAGCCCACGGTCAGCCGGCGCCTGCAGACGCTGGAGCGCGCGCTGGGCCTGCGCCTGCTGCGGCGCTCCACCCACGCCATGGCGCTGACCGACGACGGAGAGCGCTGCCTGGCCCATGCGCGCGAACTGCTCGATACATGGCGGGCGCTGGAGTCCGACCTGCGCGGCGCCCAGGACACGCCGCGCGGCCTGCTGCGCGTGGTCGCGCCCCACGCCTTCGGCCAGGACCAGCTCATGGCGCCGCTGCTGCAGTTCCTGGGCCGCCATCCGGCCGTCAAGGTCGAGTGGCTGCTGCATGACCGCCAGCCGGACTTCATTGCCGAGGGCATCGACTGCGCCGTGCAGGTGGGCGCCGTGGTCGATCCATCGGTGGTCGCGCTGCGCGTGGCCGAGGTGCCGCGCATTGCCGTGGCCGCGCCTGCCTTGCTGGGGCAGGGCAGCGTGCCCCAGCACCCGCGCGAGCTGCAGGGGCTGCCCTGGATTGCGCTGCGCACTTTCTACCAGCGCGAGCTGGAACTGCACCGCGTGGGCGATGAGCGGGTGTGCAAATCCTGGCGTCTGCAGTTCGAGCCCCGGCTCAGCACCGACAGCCTTTATGCGCTGCGCAACGCCGCCCTGGGCGGGCTGGGTGCGGCCCTGGCCTCGGCCTGGATCGTGCGCGACGATCTGGAGGCGGGCCGCCTGGTGCACCTGGCCCCGGACTGGCAGGCCGCGCCGCTGCCCGTGCACCTGGTGTATCCGCCGGCGCGCCACCAGCCGGCGCGCCTGCGTGCCTTCATCGCGGCCATGCGGGAGGTCATGCCGGGACTCACCGGAATGCGCGCGCCGCTGCCCTGAGCCGTTCGCCCGCCGCTGTTGCGGCGGCGCGTCACCGCCCGGTTTGCCACCGGTAAGCATGGCAACTGCATAGGATAATAAGAATCATTTGCGATCTTCTTCGCGATTGGCTTTTCCTCCATGCCGTCCCCCTCCACGCTACAACTGCCCGCCGAGCCCCTGCTGGCCCAGCTGGTGCAGCACTATGACGAACTGGTCGGTTTCCTGCGCCACCGCTTCGGCGATGAATGCCAGCCCCGCGAAATCGTCAACGAGCTGTGCCTGCGGTTGATGGAGCGGCCCGTTCCCCAGGGCATTGCTAACCCGCTGGCCTTTCTGCGGCATCTGGCGCGCGACCTGGCCATAGACCGCCACCGGGCCCAGGCGCGCCGGCCCGAAACGCCCTTCGATGGCGCCGAGCTGGAGGAGCGCCTTGCCCCCGCCGCCGCCATGCCGCTGTCCCCGCCCGAGCTGGCCGTGGCCGCCGCCCAGCGCCAACGCGCGCTGCTGGTGGCGATAGAGCAGCTGCCCCAGGCCAGCCGCGAGGCCTTCATCCTCACCAAGCTCTACGGCATGCCGCAGGAAGAGGCCGCACAGCGCATGGGCATCTCGCGCGGCATGGTGGCCCGCCATCTGGCGCGTGCACTGCGCGATGTGCAGCCCGTGCTCACGGCCGACCATGCCGCCTGAGATCACGCGCAGCACAGGCGGCACGCGCAGCGCGCGCCAGGGTGCTTCTGCGCAGTCTTCGGGGCGCAGCGCCCATCTGCCCGTCGATGACGCCCTGGCCCCCTTTGCCGACATGCTGCGCCGGCACCTGCCCACGCCCGAGGAAATCGAGCAGGCCGCCGCCCAGCGCCAGAAACTGCGCCAGCGCAGGGCGCTGCGCGCAGGCACGGCTGCGGCCCTGGCGGCGCTGGCGCTGCTGCTCTGGGCCGACCCCGCGCTGCAGCGCCAGACCCTGGCGACGGCCGTGGGCCAGCGCCAGAGCTGGCAACTGGCCGATGGCAGCGAGGTGCGGCTGAACACCGGCTCGCGCGTGCAAGTGGCGCAGCACCTGCGCTCGCGCCGCCTGGTGCTGGACCAGGGGGAGGCGTCCTTCGAGGTATCCCATGCCTTCTGGCACGGCTGGGTGCCCTGGCTGCAGCGGCCCTTCACCGTGCAGGCCGGCGGCGTGGTGGTGCAGGACATCGGCACCGTGTTCGGCGTGCACCGCCATGAGGATGGCGCCGACATCACCGTGCTGCAGGGCAGGGTGCGCGTGCATTCCATGGACGGTGGCGGCGCACCCGTGGAGCTGTCCACCGGCCAGCAACTGCGCACGCGCGCCGGCCGGCCGCTGCCGCAGCTCGTGCCTGCAGAGGCGGGCGACGGCGCCGCTGCTCTGGCCGCCCTGGCCTGGCGGGAGGGCCGCCTGGTGCTGGACGGCACGCCGCTGTCCGAGGCCGTGGCGCAGATGCAGCGCTACCGCAGCGCACCCATCGTGCTGGCCGACCGGCATGCGGCGCAGCTGCGCATCTCGGGGCAGTTCGACCTGGACCGCATCGACCAGCTGCTGGACCTGCTGCCCCGCCTTGCCCCCGTGCAGGTGCGGCATGAGGACGACGGCCGCGTGCTGATCTCCACGCGCCACAGGTAGGCGCAGGTAGGCGCAGGTAGGCGCAGGTAGGCCGCCCGGCAGTTGTCCCTGCAGCCGCTGGCCTGATTAAGAAATTTTCCGTGGCCATGTGTACAAACCTGCGCGCTGCAGCGGCTTACAGGCAGACCGGCATCGCGCCCGGGCCCGAGCTGGCCCTGGAGGGGCTTGCCGCCGCCGCCGTATCCCGTATTCCGTACCCAACGCCTCAGGAGAGATGTCGCCATGAACCCTTCCCCTACCGTCACCGGCCTGCCGCGCCTTCGCATCGCGGCCCTGGCCGCCGCACTGTGCATTGCCGGCCTGGCCCATGCCCAGCCTCTGGCCGTGGACCTGCCTGCCCAGCCGCTGGCCCAGTCGCTGAACGCGCTGGCGCGCCAAAGCGGCGCCCAGATCATCTTCCTCACCGATGTGGCCCAGGGCCTGCAGGCGCCCGCGCTGCGCGGCACGCTGGAAGTGCGCGAGGCCCTGCAGCGCCTGCTGGCCGGCAGCGGCCTGCAGGTGCGTGCGCAGGATGAGCGCACCTTCACCGTGGAGCGCAGCGGCGGCCCGGCTGCCAGCTCCGGCGCTGGGGGTGCCGTCATGGCAGAAGTGCGCGTGCTGGCCTCGCGCGCGGAGGACACGGCCTACTACGCCCCCTCGGCCGCCAGCGGCACCAAGACCGAGGCGCCACTGCGCGACGTGCCCCAGACCATCAATGTGATCCCCCAGCAGGTCATGCGCGACCAGGCCGCCACCTCGCTGCAGGACACGCTGCGCAACGTGGCCGGCATCGGCCTGTCGCACGGCGACGGCCAGCGCGACCAGGTCAGCATCCGCGGCTTCACCAGCATCGGCGACCAGTTCGTGGATGGCTTCCGCGACGACGCGCTGTATTTCCGCGACCTGTCCAACATCGAGCGCGTGGAAGTCGTCAAGGGCCCGGCCGCCGTGCTCTATGGCCGCGGCTCCTCGGGCGGCCTGGTCAACCGCGTGACCAAGAAGCCGGGCGTCAATGTCTCCGACGTGGCCGTCAGCGTGGGAAGCTGGGCCGACAAGCGTGCCGAATTCGATGTGGGCCGCGCGCCCGAAGGCAGCGACTGGTCCTGGCGCGTCACCGGCGCCGCCGAAGACGCCAACAGCTACCGCAGCCAGCAGTTCCTCAAGCGCGAGACCATCGCCCCCTCCGTCATGTGGAAGCCGGACGGCAACACCTCGCTGACGCTGCAGGCCGAGCTGCTGCGCGACAAGCGCGTCACCGACTTCGGCATTCCCGCCTATCGCGGCCGCCCCGTGGATGTGGCGCCCGGCACCTACTACGGCTCGGCCAATGCGCGCGATGCGGACACCTCCGAATCCACCGTGGGCTCCTTCACCGCCACCTTCAACCACCGCTTCTCGGACACGCTGCGCGTGCGCAACGCGCTGCGCTACTACCACTACGAGCTGGACCGCCAGAACACCTTGCCGGCCGGCACCACCAACGAGGCGGCCGGCACCGTGGCGCTGACCCGCTCGGGCGTGGACCGCAACGAGCACGGCATCTTCAACCAGACCGAGCTGATCCAGAATTTCAGCACCGGCAGCGTGCAGCATGAAGTGCTCTACGGCCTGGAGCTGGGCCAGCAGAACAAGGATGCGCTGTCCTACAGCGGCGGCACCCTGGCCAATGTGAACCTCTGGAACCCCGTGCTGCCCGTGGCACCGCTCAACGGCGGCGGCACCCTGAGCGGCAGCACGCTCAACCGCTACCTCACGCGGGCCCTGTACCTGCAGGACCAGGTCACGCTGTCGCCGCAGTGGAAGCTGCTGGTGGGCCTGCGCTATGACCGCTTCGGCCAGGAAACCGACAACCGCCTGGCCGGCCAGAGCGACTTCAGCCGCACGGACTCCACCTGGAGCCCGCGCGCCGGCCTGGTGTGGCAGCCCGATGCCGTGCAGTCCTATTACCTGTCGGTCAGCCGCTCCTACCAGCCTTCGGCCGAGATGTTTGCGCTGTCGGCCACCAATGCCGCCATCAAGCCGGAAAGCACCACCAACTATGAAGTGGGCGGCAAATGGGACCTGATGGACGGCAAGGCCATGGCGACGGCATCGCTGTTCCAACTGGAACGCACCGACATCAAGACCACCAACCCGGCCCAGCCCACCCAGCTGATTCCCATCGGCACGCAGCGCACTCGCGGCCTGGAGCTGTCGCTGTCCGGCGAACTGCGCCCCGGCACCCAGGCCACCTTCAGCTACGCCTACCTGGATGCCGTGGTCACCGAATCCACCACCGTGGACGCCGGCCAGCCCGTGCAGGGCAAGCGCGCCACCATCACGCCCAGGAACTCCCTGTCTGTCTGGCTCACCCAGCGCCTGGGCGATGCCTGGACCGTGGGCGGCGGCCTCAACTACGTGGGCGACCGCTTCGCCAACCCCGGCAACACCGTCACGCTGCCCGCCTACACGGTGGTGGATGCCATGGCCCAGTACCGCATCGGCCGTGCCACCACGGTGCAGCTGAACCTGCGCAACCTGTTCGATCGCCGCTATATCGTCTCGGCCCACGGCACCAGCCCCAACCTGAACCTGCCCGGTGCGCCGCGCAATGTGATGGTGACGCTGCGGCACAGCTTCTGAGGCTGCGCCGGCAGCGCCGGCCTCTGCAAAAGACAAAGGCCCACGCAAGTGGGCCTTTGTCCATCCGGGCCGTGCCGTTTACTCGGTCGCCTTCTTCAGCGATTCCTTGGCGTTGTCTGCCGACTGCTTGGAGCGCTTCTTGTGGTAGTCCGACTTGACGTTGTTCACGGCCTTGCCGACCGGCCCGCTGTCCTTGGCTTTGGCGTCGGCCTGCTTTTCCTTCACCTTGTGGTCGGCGGCGTCGGCGGCCTCGGAGGCGGCCTTGCCCACCTGGGCGTGGGCGGTCGACAGGCCTGCGGCGAAGGCAAGGGAAATGGCGGTGGCAAGCAGCAGTTTTTTCATGGAACAGGTGTCCTGTGATGAGGTGGCTGCATGGTGCGCCAGTGCGCTGGTGCTGCCTTGTAGGAGCAGGGCTGTGCTGTGCGCGGGCACTGCGGCCCAAGCGCAGAAGGGCTTCCGACGGTAGCTTGCTTTGGTGTCCGACATGGGGCTGTCGGCCAAGCTTCTAGCCTTGGACCAACCCCCGCCACACCCAAGAAGGACACACCATGATCACAGCCGAACCCACCATGACCAACCTCTTCGATCAGCTGGGACTGGACTCCAGCCCGGAGGGCATCCGTCAGTTCATTCTTTCGCACCGCCTGGAGAAAAACACGCTGCTGGTGGACGCGCCGTTCTGGACCGACGCGCAACGCGCCCTGTTCTCGCAGCAGTGGCATGCCGATGCGACCTGGGCGCTGGTGGTGGACCAGCTCAGCGAGGCCTTGCATTCCGAGCCCGACCTGGACGCCGTGCCTGCCCCGGTGGCTTCCGAGCATGAGCAGGAAGCGCGTCCCTGATCCTGTGATGCAACCGCTTGCGATGAATCCGTGCTGCTTACAATTTTCGCGGCGCATTCAACCCATTTGCCTACGGAGTCGCTCACATGCTGACCTCGAATGGTCTGGCGTCGGCCTCTCCAGGCTCCGACGCTCTTTTGCCCCTTGACCCGGGCCACGCCGTTCTGGATGCGTTTCCCGACGCCGTCTTTGTCGTCGGGCTCGACGGCCGTCTGGCCCACTGCAACCGCCAGGCCCGCAGCCTGCTGGACCACTCCGGAGATGCGCTGGAGGGCAGCGTTTTCGAAGAGCGTTTCGTCGCCCAGGCTGCGCGTTCAGGCTGGGCAAGCCGCCAATGGGAGCCTCCTGCCCAGGCCGCACAGCCCCGGCAGGCCAGCTGCTGGCCGCTGCTGACCTGTTCAGGGCGCGAGCGGCCCGTGGCTTCGAGCACATCGCGCATACGGCTGCCGGACGGCAGCCCGGCGTTGCTGCTGTGCGTGCGCGAGGCCGATGCGCACTCGCCTGCAACGCCGCTGTCCGCGCCGCCGCCCCTGTCCAGCCCGCTTTCCAGTGCCGAGCGCAGCTTTGCCTTGCTGGTGCAAAGCGTGACCGACTATGCGATCTACATGCTCGACCCCGAAGGCCGCATCGTGAGCTGGAACCTGGGCGCCAAGCGCATCAAGGGCTATGAGGAGGAGGAGGTCCTCAACACCCATTTCTCGCGCTTTTACACACCCGAAGACCAGCAGGCCGGGCTGCCGCAGGCGGGGCTGCGCACGGCGGTCAGCACGGGCCGCATGGAGGCCGAAGGCCTGCGCGTGCGCAAGGATGGCTCGCGCTTTTGGGCCTCGGTGGTCATCGATGCCATCTACGATGAGGGCCGGCTGATCGGCTTTGCCAAGGTCACCCGCGATGTGACCGAGCGCAAGGCCGCCGAATCCCAGCTGCGCCAGGCCTTGAAGATGGAGGCCATCGGCCGCTTCACGGGCGGCGTGGCCCATGACTTCAACAACCTGCTGATGGCCGTGCTCAGCAGCCTGGAGCTGCTGCGCAAGCGCATGCCGCCCGACGAGCGGCTGCGCGCGCTGGTGGAAACCGCCACGCGCGGCGCCCAGCGTGGCGCCTCGCTGACCCAGCGCATGATGGCCTTTGCGCGGCAGCAGGAATTGAAGACGGAGGCCGTGGACGTTGCGGTGCTGCTGTCGGGCCTGCAAGGCCTGCTGCAGCAGGCGGCCGGCCCGCATATCTTTCTCAAGATGGCCCTGGCCGCCAACCTGCCGCGCATCCTCACCGATCCCAGCCAGTTCGAGAGCAGCATGCTCAACCTCGTCGCCAACTCGCGCGACGCCATGCCGGGCGGCGGCGTCATCAAGATCGCGGCGGCCGTGGAAACGATGCTGCCGCGCCAGCTTGCAGGCCTTGCCGCAGGCTCTTATGTCTGCGTGCGCGTGGAGGACACCGGCGAGGGCATGGACGAGCAGACGCTGTCCCGCGTGGTCGAGCCCTTCTTCACCACCAAGGGCGTGGGCAAGGGCACCGGCCTGGGCCTGGCCATGGTGGACGGGCTGGTGGCCCAATCCGGCGGCAAGCTCGTGCTGCACAGCACACCGGGCAACGGCACCACGGTGGAGATGTGGATGCCCATCTCCAAGGACGAGAGCACGGCCTGCCACCTGGGCGCCCAGCGCACGCAGGACGTGGGACCCATGGACGTGCTGCTGGTGGACGACGACCCGCTGGTGCTGGCCAACGCCTCGGCCCTGCTGGAGGACCTGGGCCACCGTGTCACGGCCCTCGGCGCCGGGCAGGAGGCCATCGACCTGCTGGCGCGCCAGGCACGCTTTGACGTGGTCATCTCCGACTACGCCATGCCCGGCATGAACGGCGTCGAGCTGGCCGAACACATTGCGCAGCGGTATCCAGGCTTGAATTTCATCCTGGCCAGCGGCTTTGCAGACATCCCGGCGCTGCCGCCTGGAATGACGCGGCTGGCCAAGCCGTATTCGCAGGAGGATCTGAGCCAGTTGCTGCATCAGTTGGTGAGGGCGTGAGCACCCATGGAGATGGCCTGCGAAGCGTTTTCGCAAGCCATCACATCAAGATGGCAGGGTGGAAACAATGGCGCGATTGGCCTGCAGGTGGGCTTCAATCGACGCCAATTGCGCGTCGTAATCACTGATGACCTGCTGCGCGGAAGTACTCCGTGGCATCCTTGTTTTTAGAAAAACAAGAACGGGTATGACGAGCAAGGAAAGCATCCACGCCAACGTGAGCGCAGTGTTGAGGGCAGTCATCTTGATCTGGTTTATCGCCGTAGGACCCGCAAGAAGCAGGACGAGGAAGCTGATGCCGGTCAGCTTCAACCTTCGGCCGCGTGCGTGTGCACGCTTCTTTTGATGGGCTTCCAACGCTTGTGCACGCAGCGCAAGAATCTGCTGCTTTTCTTGCGTCAGCCTTGGAATGGCCAGTTCTGCCGCTGTGCGATCCGTGCCCCGTTGGATGGCGTGAAGGGAGTTTTCCACCTTTTTCAGTGAAATGATTCCGCCTTGACGTTCAAGAATTTGGGCGCTTCCGCAATGCGCGCAGATGAAGCGTTCCGTGTCACTTCCAATCTCCAGTGGAGCGGAGCAATTGGCACAAGACAAGCTGTATATCGGCAAGCCACTCTCCCGTTTTTCTGGGGCAATCCAAAGCCAAAGCTGCCCATACATGCCAAGTCACCCGGCCGTATTCATTGCATGGCCCATGGGCAGCGAGCCGGGCAGTGTAGCGCTGAATGCGGCGGGTTTGACCAGGCTGCATGCGCAGCCAGACCTGCTCCAGTTGTTGCAGCCGTGGGGGAGGGCTCAGACACCTGCCTTCTCGAACAGCCGGCGCAATACCTGCATGGGCAGGAACCTGACCTTTCGCCGTTTCAGTTCCCGCCGGAACAGGCGCTCGCGTTCAATGAAGTTGATCTTGGGTTTCATCTTTTTTTGGGGCTGCAATGGACGAAACGCGCCAATCTACTGGTGAACGCCGCAGCTGCTGTAACACCGTGTCAGCGACGCTTCGGGATTGCCGGTTGCCGGTTGCCCGTTGGCGCTCGGCCCTATGGCCCGCGCCATTGGGCATGCCGCACGCCAAGCTGCAGCTGCTGGATGCGGCGGTGGATGGTGGAGCGGCTGACGCCGAGCTGGCGTGCGGCCTCGGAGACGTTGCCCTGGCATTGGGCCAGCAGTTGCTCCAGCGCCTGTGCGGCGGGCTCGCTGGTGTTGCTGGCCAGGGCGGCGGTGCAGGGCGGGGTGCCGTGCAGCGCATCGGGCAGGTGGTCGGGCTCGATGCTGCCGTCGCCATCGTTCCCGCACAGGGCTGCGGCGTAGCGCAGCGCGTTGTGCAGCTCGCGCAGGTTGCCGGGCCAGGCGTGCGCGGCCAGTAGCGCGCGGGCCGCGTCGCCCAGGTGCAGATGGCTGCCCAGCGTGGCCAGCATCTGGTCGGCAATGGCCTGCAGGTCGCTGCGCTGGCGCAGCGCGGGCAGCTGCAGCTCGGCGGCATTGAGGCGGTAAAGCAGGTCTTCGCGGAAGCTGCCGCGCCGCACCAGTTCGGCCAGCGGGCGGTGTGAGGCCGAGATGACTCGAACGGACACTGCCCGTGGCGCGCGGGCGCCCAGCGGGGTGATTTCGGATTCGGACAGGACACGCAGCAGCTTGGCTTGCAGGGCCAGTGGCATATCGCCGATCTCGTCGAGGAACAGCGTGCCTTCGTGCGCCGCGGCGATCAGGCCCTCGCGGCCCTTGCTGGCGCCGCCGGTCCAGGTGCCGGGCAGGTAGCCGAACAGCTCGCTTTCCAGCAGCGCCTCGGGAATGGCCGCGCAGTTGATGGCGACGAAGGCGCCGCTGCGGCCGCTGCTGGCATGCAGCGCGCGGGCCAGGTATTCCTTGCCTGCGCCGGTCTCCCCCTGCACCAGGATGGGCAGCGTTTGCGGCGCGAGCCGTGCGGCCTTGCGCAGCAGCGTCTGCAGCTTGGCATCGCCCGTGTCCAGCGCCTGCAGCGCTGCCGGCAGCGGGGGCTGCGCCGGCATGGCCTGCGTGCGCAGGCGGCGTGTCGGGCGCTGTGGCTCCATGGCATGGGCGAAGAGGATGCTGCCGTCGCGGGCGCGGATGATGCGCTCCTGCGCCGGGCGATGGCGGCGCAGCTCGGGCAGGTGGCGCAGGTCCACGTCGAAGAAGCGCTCCAGCGGCTGGCCGATGAGCTTGTGGCGCTGGCGCCAGTCCAGCTGCGCGGCGGCCACCAGCAGGCGGGCGCCCGCGTGGGTCATGGCGCGGATGCGGCCCCGTGAGTCCACGCTGATGGAGGCGTCGGGATCGACGTCGAGGAAATCGGGCGACTGCGCCAGGCGCACCACCCAGTCCTGGCCGGACTGGGCCATCAGGTTGGCCTGCTCCACGCGACGCGCGGCGGCCACGACGAGGTTCAGCGCCAGGTTCTGGCTGGCCCGCTCGGCAGGCGAGCGCAGCAGCGACAGGTCCAGCACCGCTGCGAGTTCGCCGTGCATGTCGTAGATGGGTGCGGCCGTGCAGGACAGGCCGGTGTGGGTGAAGTCGAAATGGTCGCTCTGGTGCACGGTCAGCGCCTCGCCCGTTTCCAGGCAGGCGCCCACGGCCGAGGTGCCCGAGTGGTCCTCGCGCCATTGCGCGCCCAGGTACAGGCCTGCGCGGCGCAGGTCGCCAGCGTCGGCCTCGTGCCCGAGGAAGTCCACGGCCACGCCGTGCCGGTCTGCCAGCAGCAGCACGTAGTCCAGGCCTTTGAGCTGCTGGTACAGCCGCTCCAGCGCATGGCGGGCGATGTGGATCAGCGGCTCGGATTCCTCGCGGTGCGCGCGCAGCTGGCCGTCGGTCACGATGTGGGCTTCGCTGGTATGCGCCGGGTCAAGCCGGTGGGAGTCGATGCAGCGGCGCCAGCTGCGCAGCACGGCGCGGTCGCGCTCTTGGCCGCGGTTGGAGTAGCCGAGGCCAAAGGCTTCGATTTCCTGGATGTGCGAGGCGTAGGACTGCAGGGGCATGGCGTGGAGTCGATGCGGGCTTTGAACGTGCCGCAGACGATTCTGTGCCCTGTGCGGCGCAGCGCCAATCAAGACTTACCCACTGCCCCTGCTGCGCTGCAGCACGCCTGGTGCGACAGGTGTCGCAGGGCTGCCCCACCTGTCGCGGGCGGCAACGCCGGGCAGCGGGTTGCAAGGCCCAGGGTTTGTACCGGAGGCGCGCAGGCAACCCCTTGATTTGCCTGGCGCATCCTGCCGCCGGGCCTGCCTGGCATGGTGATTGCGTAAGAGGGCCTGCCCGAAGAAAAACCAGCGGGCATGACCGCATCAAGGAGACAACCATGACCGATACGACGCCCAACGCCCGCGCCAAGGCGCTGCTTGACCAACTCAACCATGCCCTGGGAGACCGCGACTTCGCGGCCGCCAGCCGCCTGTTCGCCGATGAATGCTATTGGCGCGACCTGGTGCTGCTGACCTGGAACATCAAGACCATGGAAGGGCGCAGCCAGATCGCCGACATGCTGGCTGCGCAGCTGGACGCCGCGGCGCCCGTGCGCTTTTCGCTGGACGAGCGTGAGACGGTGGAGGAGGCCGATGGCGTGGTGTCCGCCTGGATCGTGATCGACACGCGCCATGCGCGCGGCGGCGGCCATGTCCGCATCAGGGACGGGCGCATCTGGACGCTGCTGACGGCCGCCCAGGAGCTCAAGGGCCATGAGGAACCCATGGGCACGCGCCGCCCGATGGGGGCCGAGCACGGCATCCGGCGTGGCCGCCAGACCTGGCTGGAGCGCCGCCAGCAGGAGGCGCAGGAGCTGGGCCGTGACAAGCAGCCTTTCGTGCTCGTCATCGGTGGCGGCCAGGGCGGCATTGCGCTGGGCGCGCGGCTGCGCCAGCTGGGGGTATCGCACATCGTCATCGACCGCCAGGCGCGCCCCGGCGACCAGTGGCGCAACCGCTATAAATCGCTGTGCCTGCACGACCCGGTCTGGTACGACCACCTGCCGTACATGCCTTTCCCGGACAACTGGCCCGTGTTCGCGCCCAAGGACAAGATCGGCGACTGGCTGGAGATGTACACCAAGGTGATGGAGGTCAACTACTGGCCCTCCACCGATTGCCTGAACGCCCGCTTCGATGAGGACAGGCAGGAATGGGAAGTGACCGTGGAGCGCAACGGCGAGACGCAGGTGCTGCGCCCCAGGCATGTGGTGTTCGCCACCGGCATGTCGGGCAAGGCGAATGTGCCCAAGATCAAGGGCCAGGACGTCTTCAAGGGCGAGCAGCAGCACTCGTCCCAGCACCATGGCCCGGATGCCTATGCGGGCAAGAAGGTGGTGGTGATCGGCGCCAACAATTCGGCGCACGACATCTGCGCGGCCCTGTGGGAGCACGGCGCCGATGTGACCATGGTGCAGCGCTCGTCCACGCACATCGTGCGCTCCGATTCGCTGATGGACATCGGCCTGGGCGACCTGTATTCGGAGCGCGCCGTGGCCAGCGGCGTGACGACCAGGAAGGCGGACCTGATCTTCGCCTCGCTGCCCTACCGCATCATGGCCGACTTCCAGGTGCCGGTGTACGACCGCATCCGCGAGCGCGACGCTCAGTTCTACCGCCAGCTGGAGGCGACCGGCTTCATGCTGGACTTCGGTGATGACGACTCCGGCCTTTTCATGAAGTACCTGCGCCGCGCCTCGGGCTACTACATCGACGTGGGGGCCTGCGATCTGGTGATCGACGGCAGCATCAAGCTGCAGGCGGGCAAGCAGATCAGCCACCTGTCGGAAAACGCGGTGGTGCTGGCCGATGGCACCGAGCTGCCGGCGGACCTGGTGGTCTACGCGACCGGCTATGGCTCCATGAACGGCTGGGTGGCCGACCTGATCAGCCAGGAGGTGGCAGACAAGGTGGGCAAGGTCTGGGGCCTGGGCTCGGACACCACCAAGGACCCGGGGCCGTGGGAGGGCGAGCAGCGCAACATGTGGAAGCCCACGCAGCAAGACGCGCTGTGGTTCCACGGCGGCAACCTGCACCAGTCGCGCCACTACTCGCTGTACCTGGCGCTGCAGCTCAAGGCGCGGCAGGAAGGCCTGCCAGTGCGTGTCTATGACCTGCAGCAAGTTCATCACCTGCGGTAAGGCCGAATAATCGCCATGGGGCGGCTGTGCCGCCCGCCAACCCAGCCTTGCAAAACAGAAAGTTCAATCATGAAAGCAGCACGTTTCTACGACCGGGGCGACATCCGCATCGAAGACATCCCCGAACCCGTGGTGGAGCCCGGCACCGTGGGCATCGAGGTGGCCTGGTGCGGCATCTGCGGCACGGATTTGCATGAGTTCATGGAAGGGCCGATCTTCATTCCGCCCTGCGGCCATCCGCACCCCATCTCGGGCGAGTCCGCACCCATCACCATGGGGCACGAGTTCTCCGGCGTGGTGTACGCCGTGGGCGCGGGCGTCGACGATATCAAGGTCGGTCAACACGTCGTGGTGGAGCCCTACATCGTGGCCGACGACGTGCCCACGGGGCCGGGCGACCACTACCACCTGTCCAAGGACATGAATTTCATCGGCCTGGGCGGGCGTGGCGGCGGGCTGTCCGAGCGGATTGCGGTCAAGCGCCGCTGGGTGCACCCGATCTCCAATGCCATTCCACTGGACCAGGCCGCGCTGATCGAGCCGCTGTCCGTGGGCCACCATGCCTACACCCGCAGCGGCGCGAAGGCGGGTGATGTGGCGCTGGTCGGCGGTGCAGGCCCCATCGGCCTGCTGCTGTCCGCCATCCTGAAGGCCAAGGGCCTGACGGTGGTCATCACCGAACTGAGCGCCAAGCGCAAGCAGAAGGCGCGTGAATCGGGCGTGGCCGATCACATCCTGGACCCTTCCGAAGTGGACGTGGTGGCCGAGGTGATGAAGCTCACCGGCGGCAAGGGCGTGGATGTGTCGTTCGAGTGCTCCAGCGTGAACAAGGTGCTGGACACGCTGGTGGCCGTGACGAAGGCCACGGGCGTGGTGGTGATCGTGTCCATCTGGAGCCATCCGGCCACCATCAACGTGCACAGCGTGGTCATGAAGGAGCTGGACGTGCGCGGCACCATCGCCTACTGCAACGACCACCAGGAAACCATCAAGCTGGTCGAGGAGGGCAAGATCAACCTCGAGCCCTTCATCACCCAGCGCATCCAGCTCGATGACCTGGTGGCGCAGGGCTTTGACACGCTGATTCACAACAACGAATCGGCGGTGAAGATCATCGTGCAGCCACGGCTCAGGTAGCCCGGGCGGCAGGCCTGAATCGAACCCGCTGCGATCAGGAGCGGGTTCGCCTGATGCCTGCCGTGTGGTCACGCTGCGCAAAGAAAAAAGCCCTTGATTGAATCAATCAAGGGCTTAGATCATTTTGGCGGAGAGGGCGGGATTCGAACCCGCGGTGGGGATTAGCCCACACACGCTTTCCAGGCGTGCGACTTAAACCGCTCATCCACCTCTCCGAAGACCGCGATTCTAGCATCGATTTTTGGGGGCGGCGGCGAAGTTGCCTGCTTGCGTGATCGGCATGCCTTGGACGGCTGGCACTTGCGGCATGGCCCGCACCTGCGCCTGCAGCCACGTGCACAGGGTGTCGAGCCGGGCAGGCGCGGCGGTGCTGCGGCGCAGTGCCAGGTAGCGGTAGCCGGAGGCCGTGAAGCCGAAGGGTGCCAGCAGGCGGCCGGCCTGCACGTCGTCCATCACCAGGTGCCAGGGAGCGACGGCTGCACCCAGGCCGCGCAGCGCCGCTTCCAGCGTGAAGTAGTAGTGCTCGTAGACGGGGCCTACCGCTGCGGGCGGGGCCATGTCCATGGAGGCGGCCCACAGGTCCCAGGCATCGCGCCGGCCGCGCGTGTGCAGCAAGGGGAGGCTGGCCAGGTCATGGGGCCGCGCGACAGGCCCGGCCATTGCGGGGGACATCACGGGGCCCAGGTACTCGTCGAAAAGCGGCAGGGCCAACTCGTCGTCTGCAATGGCCTGGCCGCTGTTGCCGCTGCTGTCGGTGGGAATGGCCGTGATGAGCAGGTCGCAGCCTTCGCGTGCAGCGTCGGTGCCGGTGTCCGTGGTGCGCAGGCGCACCTCGATGCCGGGATGGTGCGCGTGGAAGTCGAACAGCCGGGGGATCAGCCATTTGACGGTGAATGTGCTGAAGCAGGCCACGTCCAGCGGGCCTTCGTGGGCGTCGCCCAGGCTGCGCACCGCCTCATTGATCTGCTCGAAGGCCTGGGTGAGCGCGGGCTGCAGGGTGCGCGCCGCTGCGGTGAGCGTGGGGCGGGCCTTGGTGCCCGCGAACAGCGCCAGGCCCAGGTGCTGCTCCAGCTGCCGTACCTGGCGGCTGACGGCGCCGGGTGAGACGCACAGCTCGTCTGCCGCCGCCGTCATGCGGCCCAGGCGTGCGGCAGCTTCAAAGGCGCGCAGGGCGGCCAGCGGGGGCAGGCGGCGGGTCATGGGTCGGGTCATGGGGCGGGTGGAGGCTATGTGAGTTCCAGGTACATAGAACCGGCCAAATCATCGCTTTTCAGGCAATGGGCCGGTGGATAGATTTGCCGCTTCGGCCGGCAATTCCTGCGTGGATTCTGGCCGGACTCTCCCTCTCCATTCGATCCCAAAGCACATAGCACCATGCCCTTCGTCCACACCTATCTGCCCCAGTCCACCTCCACTTCCCAGCGCGATGCCGTCGTGCAGGGCATCCACCAGGCGCTGGTGCAAGGCATTGGCATGCCCGAGGACGAGCTGTTCAACATGGTGCACCCGTACGCTCCCGGGCAGTTCGCGTTCAGCCGCAGTTTCAACGGGGTGGCGCGTTCGGATGCGGTGGTGGTGGTCGAGATCACCATGCGGCGCGGACGCAGCGATGCGATGAAGAAGGCCTTGTATGCGGCCATTGCGCGCAATCTGCACGAGGGGGCCGGGGTTGCGCCGGCCGATGTGTTCATCTTCATGCATGAGAACGACTACTCGGACTGGTCCGTGGGCCATGGGCGCTTCGCCATGGCACTGGTGCAGCAGACCGGCGCGCAATGAAAAACGGGCCGCGATGGCCCGTTCTTGGTGGGGTTTCGGCAGATCTCAGTTGGTGCGCTGCCCGGTCTGGATCATCTTCATGGCCGAGGTGATCAGGCTCGATACCTCGGTCATGTTGCTGGGAACGATCAAGGTGGTGGTGGCGTCCGATGCCACCTGGCTGTAGGCCTCGACGGCCTTTTCGGCCACCTTGAGCTGCACGGCCTGTTCGCCGCCAGGCTGGCGGATGGCGTTGGCCACGCGTTCGATGGCCTGGGCGGTGGCGTCGGCCACGGCCTTGATGGATTCGGCCTCGCCCTGGGCCTTGTTGATGACGGCCTGCTTCTCGCCTTCGGAGCGTGCGATGAAGGCTTCGCGCTCGCCGGTGGCGATGTTGATCTGTTCCTGGCGGCGGCCTTCGGAGGCGGCGATCAGGGCGCGCTTTTCGCGTTCGGCCGTGATCTGGGCCTGCATGGAGCGCAGGATTTCGGCGGGCGGCGTCAGGTCCTTGATTTCATAGCGCAGCACCTTCACGCCCCAGTTGAGCGCGGCCTCGTCGATGGCGGAGACCACCTGGGCATTGATCATGTCGCGCTCCTCGAAGGTCTTGTCCAGTTCGAGCTTGCCGATCACGCTGCGCAGCGAGGTCTGGGCCAGCTGGGTGACGGCCATGATGTAGTTGGACGAGCCGTAGCTGGCGCGCATGGGGTCGGTGACCTGGAAGTAGAGGATGCCGTCCACCTGCAGCTGGGTGTTGTCGCGCGTGATGCAGACCTGGCTGGGCACATCCAGCGGGATTTCCTTGAGGCTGTGCTTGTAGGCCACGCGGTCCACGAAGGGCACGAGGAAGTTCAGGCCCGGCGTGAGCGTGCCCGCGTACTTGCCAAGGCGTTCCTTGACCCAGGCGTGCTGCTGGGGCACGACCTTGACGGATCGTGCGATGAAGATGGCCGCGATGACGGCGATGACGATGGCGATTTCCATGGTGTCTCCAAGCCCGGAGGGCATTCAGTGAAACAAGAGGGTGAGGCGAAGGGGCGCGAGGACTGCATCCCCAGGTGTGCGCAAGAGGTGCAGCGGTGGCTCAGAGCTTGTCCACGAGCAGCCGGTTGCCGACGACCTCGGCCACGCGGTGCATGCCGGCCGAGGGCAGGTTGCCCGGGCGGCCGATCACGGTCCATTGGGCGCCACGGTAGCGGACCTGGGCCGTGCCGTCGGAATTCCATTGCTCGACCATGACGGACTCGCCTATGTCGAGGTTGACATCGCGGTTGCTCGATGCCGGCTGGCGGCTGGGCTGGCGGCGGCGCACCAGATAGCAGGCCAGCACGAAGGCGCTGCCCAGCGCGGCGGCGATGATGATCTGTGCAATGGGCGCCAGGCCCGCATGCGCGCACAGCGCGCCGACGATGGCGCCCAGCGCCAGCATCAGCAGATAGAAGCTGCCGGTCAGCAGCTCGGCGATGACCAAGGCGCCGGCGACTAGCCACCAGATGGTGGAATATTCCATGCGTGAGACTCCCTTTGTGACAGTTGCTTGTGTTTAGTGCAGCACATTCTGGGTGAAAATCCGCACGCTTCAAAGGCGCAATAAGGATATTCCTTACACTTCGCGCCTGTTTCGTTTTTTGGCCCGCTCAGGTTACGGAGGCTGCCCCCATGAAGTTTCGCTTTCCCATCGTCATCATCGACGAGGACTACCGCTCCGAGAACACCTCGGGCCTGGGCATCCGCGCCCTGGCCCAGGCCATCGAGGAAGAAGGTTTCGAGGTGCTGGGCGTGACCAGCTACGGCGACCTGTCGCAATTCGCGCAGCAGCAAAGCCGGGCCAGTGCCTTCATTCTGTCCATCGATGACGAGGAGTTCTCGCTGGGCGATGGCGGAACCGATCCCGTGATCCACAGCCTGCGCAGCTTCATCGGCGAAGTGCGCCGCAAGAACGCCGATGTGCCGATCTACATCTACGGCGAGACCAAGACCAGCCGCCACCTGCCCAACGACATCCTGCGCGAGCTGCACGGCTTCATCCACATGTTCGAGGACACGCCGGAGTTCGTGGCCAAGCACATCATCCGCGAAGCCAAGAGCTACTTGGAAGGCGTGCAGCCGCCGTTCTTCAAGGCGCTGCTGGACTATGCGGAAGACGGCTCCTACAGCTGGCACTGCCCCGGACACTCGGGCGGCGTGGCCTTCCTGAAAAGCCCCGTGGGCCAGATGTACCACCAGTTCTACGGCGAGAACATGCTGCGCGCCGACGTGTGCAACGCGGTGGAGGAGCTGGGCCAGCTGCTGGACCACAACGGCGCCATCGGCGAGAGCGAGCGCAACGCCGCCCGCATCTTCAATGCCGACCATTGCTACTTCGTGACCAACGGCACGTCCACGTCGAACAAGATCGTGTGGCACCACGCCGTGGCGCCCGGCGACGTGGTCGTGGTGGACCGCAACTGCCACAAGTCCATCCTGCACTCCATCATCATGACGGGTGCGATTCCGGTGTTCCTCAAGCCCACGCGCAACCACTTCGGCATCATCGGCCCGATCCCGCAAAGCGAGTTCTCGGTGGAGTCCATCCAGGCCAAGATCGCGGCCAATCCGCTGCTCAAGGGCGTGGACGCCAAGACGGTCAAGCCGCGCGTGCTGACGCTGACGCAGTCCACCTACGACGGCGTGCTCTACAACACCGAGACCATCAAGAGCATGCTGGACGGCTATGTGGCCAACCTGCACTTCGACGAGGCCTGGCTGCCGCACGCGGCCTTCCACCCGTTCTATGGCAGCTACCACGCCATGGGCAAGAAGCGCGCGCGCCCCAAGCACTCGGTGGTGTATGCCACGCAGTCCATCCACAAGCTGCTGGCCGGCATCAGCCAGGCCTCGCATGTGCTGGTGCAGGACAGCCAGACCGAAAAGCTGGACCACCACCTGTTCAACGAGGCGTACCTGATGCACACCTCGACCAGCCCGCAGTACAGCATCATCGCCAGCTGCGACGTGGCCGCCGCGATGATGGAGCCGCCCGGCGGCACGGCCCTGGTGGAGGAGTCCATTCTGGAAGCGCTGGACTTCCGCCGCGCCATGCGCAAGGTGGAGGACGAGTTCGGCGACGACGACTGGTGGTTCGAGGTCTGGGGTCCCGAGAAGCTGGCCGATGAAGGCGTGGGCTCGGCCCAGGACTGGATCATCCGCGGCCATGACGCGGCGCCCAAGCGCTCCAAGGCCAAGAACGGCAAGGAGTTCGACAACTGGCACGGCTTCGGCGAGCTGGCCGACGGCTTCAATATGCTGGACCCGATCAAGTCCACCATCGTGACGCCGGGCCTGGACCTGGACGGCGATTTCTCGGACACGGGCATCCCCGCCTCCATCGTGACCAAGTACCTGGCCGAGCACGGCGTGGTGGTGGAGAAGACGGGCCTGTACTCGTTCTTCATCATGTTCACCATCGGCATCACCAAGGGCCGCTGGAACACCATGCTGACGGCGCTGCAGCAGTTCAAGGACGACTACGACCGCAACCAGCCGCTGGCGCGCATCCTGCCCGAGTTCTGCCAGCAGCACCGCCGCTACGAGCGCATGGGCCTGCGCGACCTGTGCCAGCACGTGCACCAGCTGTACGCCAAGTACGACATCGCCCGCCTGACGACCGAGATGTACCTGTCGGACCTGCAGCCCGCCATGAAGCCCACCGATGCCTACGCCCACATCGCGCAGCGCAAGACCGAGCGCGTGGAGATCGACCACCTGGAAGGCCGCATCACCGTGGGCCTGGTCACGCCGTACCCGCCCGGCATTCCACTGCTGATTCCCGGCGAAGTGTTCAACCGCAAGATCGTGGACTACCTGCTGTTTGCGCGTGAGTTCGCCAAGGAGTGCCCTGGCTTCGAGACCGACATCCACGGCCTGGTGGAACTGCAAAGCGAAGATGGCGAAGTGCGCTACTACGCCGACTGCGTGGCCGGGACCGCGCCGGCCCGCAAGACGCCGGCAGGTGGCAAGCCTGCTGCGAAGAAGGCCGTGAAGACTGCAGCCAAGCCTGCGGCCAAGACAGCTGGCAAGGCAGCCGCCAAGACCGTTGCCAAGGCAGCCGCGAAACCGGCAGCCAAGCCGGCCGCCAAGGTTGCCAAGGCCGCCGGGGCCAAGGCGCCTGCCAAGCGCCCCGCAGCGCGCAAGGCGCAGCCGGCCGCGCCTGAAGTCGGCACGGCAGCCAAGCCTGCGCGCGGCCGCAAGATGGTGCAGGTGGGGGACGATGGTCCCTTCGGCCGCACGATCTGATCTCCGGGCCGGCTGACGGCCCATCAAAAAGGCGCGGGTCCCGAAAGGGGCTCCGCGCCTTTTTCATTGCGCCGCTGCGGCGTTGTTATTCCGTGGTCACTCCAGGCGTATCTTTGCGTCGCGGATCAGCGCGGCCCAGTCCGTCTGTTCCTTGAGCAGGTATTGGGCCGCGTCCTGGATGCTGCCGCCCAGGGCCGTGCTGCCCTCGGCCTGCAGTTGCTGCTGCACGGCGGGCTGCTGCAGGGCCGCGTTCACGGCGGTGTTCATCTTCTGCACGATGGCAGCCGGCGTGCCCTTGGGCGCGACGATGAGCTTCCAGTCCACCGCCTCGAAGCCTGCATAGCCCGACTCGGCCACGGTGGGCACCTCGGGCAGGATGGGCAGGCGCTTGGCCGAGGTCACGGCCAGTGCGCGCAGCTTGCCGCCCTTGAGCAGCGGATAGACGGCCTGGGGCGTGCCGAACATGTAGTGCGTCTGCTTGCCCAGCAGGTCGGTCACGGCCGGCGCTGCGCCCTTGTAGGGCACGTTGAGCACCTGGATGCCGGCCTTGAAGGCCAGCATCTCGCCGGCCAGGTGGCCTACCGTGCCCGTCGATGCCAGGCCCTGGCGGATGCCGCCCGGGTCGGCCTTGGCGGCCTTGACCAGGTCCTGCACCGACTTCCATGGCGAGTCCTGCGGCACGACCAGCACCGTGGGCTGGGCAGCGACCAGGGCCACGGGGATCAGGTCGGTGCGCGGGTTGAAGGGCATGCTGGGCAGCAGGGCGGGGTTGATGGCGAGGTTGGCGGTCTGGCCCATGCCGAAGGTATAGCCATCCGGCGCGGACTTGGCCACTGCATCCAGGCCGATGTTGCCGCCCGCGCCGGGCTTGTTGTCCACGACCACGGTCCATTTGTTCAGCGTGCCCACGCGCTCGCTGATCTGGCGCGCGACCGCGTCCGTGCCGCCGCCCGGTGTGTAGGGCACGACCATGCGCACGGCGCGTGAGGGCCATTGGTCAGGCTGGGCCTGGGCCGCCAGCGGGAGCAGGGCGGCAGCCAATGCGGGCAGGGCGCACAGCAGCAACTGGCGGCGCGGGGCGGAACAAGGGCGGGCCTGGGTCTGTGCCTGTGTCCGGTTTTGGGCGGTCGGGTTGCGGTGGATGGCGGGCATGGTGTTGTCTCCGGGAATTTTTGGGAAAAGGCCTCCCCGCCGGGCGCGCGGCAAGCGTCGTCCGGTGTGGGGTGGATGGGGTGCAAGGTTGCAGGGGCGCCGCGCCGGGTGGACGGCGGCGCCTTCAGTGGCTCAGCCTGGCGTCAGTGGGAAGCCTTGGCGTGGCTGTCGGTGGCGTCGCCCCGGGCCAGGGCCAGGGCCTGCTCGCTGCTGTAGCCCAGGGCGGTGAGGATCTCCAGGCTGTGCTCGCCCAGGCGCGGGGGCGACAGGCGCACATCCAGGCGCTTGCCGTCCAGCGTGAAGGGCAGCAGCACGGTCTTGGTCTCGCGGCCATCGGGCAGGGTGATGGGGGCCAGCGCGCCCGTGGCGTTCAGGTGCGGATCTTCCAGCAGGTCCTGCGGGCGTGCGATGGGCGCGAAGGGCAGGCCGTTCTTCTCGAAGATCTCCGCAATGTGGGCGGCGCTGTGCGGGGCCATCTTCTCGCGCAGCAGCGGCATCAGCCAGCTGCGCGCCAGCACGCGGTCGTTGTTGCTGCCAAGGCGCGGATCGTCGCGCAGCTCGCCCAGGCCGAAGGCGTCGCAGAACAGGCGCCAGGCGCCATCGCTGACCACGGCCAGGAAGATCTGCTCGCCGTCCCGGACTTCGAACACGTCGTAGATGGCCCAGGCCGAGATGCGTGCCGGCATGGGCGCGGCCGGCTTGCCGGTGACGGCGAACTGCATCATGTGCTGGGCGACCAGGAAGATGTTGTTCTCGAACAGCGCGCTTTGCACTTCCTGGCCGCGCCCGGTCTTCTCGCGCTGGGCCAGGGCGGCCATCGCGCCCATGGCGCCGAACATGCCGCCCATGATGTCGTTGACGCTGGCACCGGCGCGCAGCGGGTCGCCGGGGCGGCCCGTCATGTAGGCCAGACCGCCCATCATCTGCACCACTTCGTCCAGCGCCGTGCGGTGCTCGTAGGGGCCGGGCAGAAAGCCCTTGTGGCTCACGTAGATGAGACGCTCGAAGCGGTCCTTGAGGCTGTCGTAGTCCAGGCCCAGCTTGCGCATGGTGCCGGGCTTGAAGTTCTCGCAGACCACGTCGGCCGTGGCGATCAGGCGCAGCGCGGCCTGCTTGCCTTCCTCGGTCTGCAGGTCCAGCGTCAGGCTTTTCTTGTTGCGGTTGAACAGCGGGAAAAAGCCCGAGCCCGAGCCCAGCAGCTTGCGCGTGGCATCGCCGTCGCGGCCGTGGCCCACGGGCTCGATCTTGATGACTTCGGCGCCCAGGTCGGCCAGCATCATGCCGCAGGACGGGCCCATGACCATGTGGGTGAACTCGACCACGCGGATGCCTGCGTAGGGCAGTGGCGTGGCCTGGCCTGCGGCCGTGTCGGGGGAGTTGGGTTGGCTCATGGAAAAACGGTGAATGAATGTGTGGGTTGTCGCTGCGGCTCAGGCCGGTGCGTAGATGCGGGGCACAAAGCCCTTGGGCAGGCCGGCCAGCGGCGTCATGCCGTGCAGTTCCTCGCCGGGCAGGCCTGCGGCCAGCGGCTGGCGGGCGGCGATCAGGCGATCGATGTCCACGCCGGTGCGGATGCCCATGGCCTCGAACATGAAGACCAGGTCTTCGGTGACCACGTTGCCCGAGGCGCCGGGCGCATACGGGCAGCCGCCCAGGCCGGCCAGCGAGGCATCGAAGGTGCGCACGCCGGCCTCGTAGGCGGCCAGGCAGTTGGCCAGGCCCAGGCCGCGCGTATTGTGCATGTGGGCCGCGCCTGCATGTTCGCCCAGCTCGGAGCGCAGCCGTGTGAACAGGCGCCGCACCTGGGCCGGGTTGGCCATGCCCGTGGTGTCGGACAGGCCCGATTCATCGGCGCCCGCCGCCACGCAGGCCAGGGCCAGTGCAATCACTTCGTCCTCGGGCACCAGCCCTTGCAGGGTGCAGCCGAAGGCCGTGGAGATGCCCGCCTCGATCAGGGCCTGCGGCGCGATCTCGTTGCGCAGCGCGGCAATGGCCCGCACCTCGTCCACCATCTGCATGGGCGTCTTGCGCACATTGGCCATGGAGTGCGCGGGGCTGGCCGAGACGGGCAGCGTGACCTTGTGGGCGCCGGCGCGCAGCGCGGCCTCGGCGCCGCGCAGATTGGGGGCCAGGGCCATCACGGTGACGCCGGGCAGGGTGATGGCCTGGGCGACCACCTCGGCCGCGTCGGCCATCTGCGGCAGCAGCTTGGGCGAGACGAAGGAGCCGACCTCGATCTCCTGCAGGCCTGCATGGGCCAGCGCGGCGATCCAGGCCAGCTTGTGCGCCGTGGACATGGTGGAGGCCACGGACTGCAGGCCATCGCGCGGGCCGACTTCGCTGATGAGTACGTCAAAACGGTGGGAGGACATGGGCAGTTGCATCCGGTGGTGGGTGTCGATGGTGGCGGATTCACCTGTTGACATCGGGGTTCTGTGTGGTTCTAATAGATAGAACTGTATTCTCTCTATTGAAATATTCCCTGCTGCACGCGCCATCGTCAAGCCTGCGTGCCTGGGGTTTTCCCTTGGGTGCCTTTTTATGCCTCGCAAATCAGTGACGGAATCGGTGGCCGACGAGAATGCCGCGCCGGGCGGCGTGGCGGCCGTGGACAGGGCCTTGAGCCTGCTGGCAGCGTTTCGCGACGGCGACGACGGGCTGACGCTGGCCCAGTTGTCGGAGCGCACGCGCCTGTACAAGAGCACCGTGCTGCGGCTGCTGGCCTCGCTGGAGCATGGCGGCTGGGTGCTGCGCATGGATGACGGCCGCTACGCCGTGGGCCCGGCCGTGGCGCGGCTGAACACCGTCTATGCCCGGCATTTCTCGCTGGACAGCGTGGTCATGCCCGTGCTGCGCACCCTGGTGCAGGCCACGGGCGAAAGTGCGGCCTACCACGTGCGCCAGGGCCAGGACCGGCTGTGCCTGTACCGCGTGGATTCACCGCACCCCGTGCGCGACCATGCGCGCACGGGCGATCTGCTGCCGCTGGGCCAGGGCGCAGGCGGGCGCGTGCTGTCGGCTTTCGATGCCGAGCTGTACGCCGCATCGCGCGGCGGCAGCCGCACGCAGCTGGCCCGTGTGCGTGCCGATGGCTACTGCGCCATGGTGGGAGACAGGCACCGCGAGATCGCCGGGATTTCGGCCCCTGTGTTCAAGCGCGATGGGGAATTGGCAGCGGCGCTGACACTGACCATGCCAGCCCACCGCTATGAAGAGCGCCACGCCCGCCATGTGCTGGCGGCGGCGCGGGAACTGGGGCTTTTGCTGCCCTAAGCCAGGCGTGCGCGGTGCGCTGGCTCAGCCCAGGGCCGTGTCCAGCACCATCATCAGCACGAAGCCCAGCATGAGGCCGCCCGTGGCAAAGGCTTCATGGCCCTTGCGGTGCGACTCGGGAATGATTTCGTGGCTGATCACGAACAGCATGGCGCCCGCTGCAAAGCCCAGGCCCCAGGGCAGCATGGCTGCCGAGCCGCTCACGATGGCTGCCCCCAGCACGGCGCCCACGGGCTCCACCAGGCCGGAGGCCATGCCCAGCAACACGGCAAAGCTGCGCTTGTAGCCTGCGGCCAGCAGGGCCACGGCCACCACCAGGCCTTCGGGCACATCCTGTATGGCAATGCCCGTGGCCAGCGCATTGGCGCGCAATCCGTCGTTGCCCGCATAGCCCACGCCGATGGCCAGGCCTTCGGGCAGGTTGTGCAGGGTGATGGCGAAGACGAACAGCCAGGTGCGCTGCAGCTTGCGCGCGCCTTGCGGGTCCAGGCCTTCGCGGCCCTTGATGAAGTGCTCATGGGGCAGGAGCCTGTCCATGAGCATGAGGGCGGCACCGCCCATCAGGATGGCCGAACCTATGACCCCGCCAGCCGCCCAGCTGCCGCCACCGAACAGTTCCTGGGTGCGCACGGCCTCCAGTCCCGGCAGGATCAGCGAGAAGGCGCAGGCGGCCAGCATGACCCCGGCGCCAAAGCCGAACAGGGTGTCCTGCGTGCGTTCGGACAGGCGCTGGGACAGCATCACGGGCACGGTGCCCAGTGCGGTCGCCAGCGCGGCGGCCGAGCCTCCGGCCAGGGCCTGGAAGACCACCGGATGGTTCTGGGCGTAGGCCCAGAACTGGCTGGTGAGCGCCCAGGCGCCGGCCATCATGATGGCCAGGCCTATCCACAGGCGGATGTTGGACCGTACGCTGGTCTTGGAGCGGAAGCGTTGTGGCAGATCCATGCTGGTCGAGGTCGGAGGTTGGCGTTGCGGACCGTTCAGCCGCGTGCGGCGGCGTAGCGGCGGGCCACTTCGGCCCAGTTGACTACGTTGTAGAACGCCGCGATGTATTCAGGGCGGCGGTTCTGGTACTTGAGGTAGTAGGCGTGTTCCCACACGTCCAGGCCCAGGATGGGGGTGGCGCCGGAGCCGATGCCGGCCATCAGGGGGCTGTCCTGGTTGCCGCTGCTTTCCACGGCCAGCTTGCCGTCCTTGCCCACCACCAGCCAGGCCCAGCCGCTGCCAAAGCGCGTGAGCGCGGCCTGGGTGAAGGCGGCCTTGAAGGCATCGAAGCCGCCCAGTTCCCGGTCAATGGCCTGTGCCAGTTCGCCCGAGGGAGCACCGCCGCCGCCCTGATCCACGGGGGCCATCACGGTCCAGAACAGGCTGTGGTTGGCGTGCCCGCCGCCGTTGTTGCGCACGGCACCGCGAACGCCTTCGGGCAGCAGGGACAGGTCGGCGATCAACTGCTCCACGGGCTGGCTGCCGTGCGGCGTGTCCTTGAGCGCGGCATTCAGGTTGTTCACATAGGCCTGATGGTGCTTGGTGTAGTGGATCTCCATGGTCTGCGCATCGATATGGGGCTCCAGCGCGTCGTAGGCGTAGTTCAGGGGAGGCAGGGTGTAGTTGCTCATGTGGTTTCTTTCAGGGACTACGGGGAAAAAATCGGTGGGTCGCGATGTCTGTGCGGCGGCAATCAATGCGCCAGCCGGGGCGGCAGGGCCGTGGCTGTGCAGTCGAATACGCGGGCCGAGGCCTGAAGCGCTGCATCGATGCGGGGCTGGCTGCCGTGCTGGCGCTGCCACTGCAGCAGGGCTGAATGGGTTTCGCGCATATGGCGCCAGGCGGCGCTGCACACGGCGGCCGCATGGTGGCGCGCATCACCCAGGGCCAGCAGGCCCTGGTGCGCCTCGCACAGGTATTCGATGGCCAGTGCGGGCTGCTGGCGCAATGCCAGCAACTCGGCCAGGTTGTGGTGGGAGACCACCCAGGCGGCCATGCAGTGATCGGCGTGTTCCGCCAGCAGCGGGCCGGCGATGAGGCGCTGCGCCACATGCAGGGCCTTCATCTGCATGGCGAGCGCGCTTTCGATCTGGCCTGCATGGAAATGCCCATGGGCGCGGCGCGCCAGCTGTTCCCATTGATTCAAGGATGCTTCGGAGGGTGCCGGGACGGGAGAGGGCAGACTGAGGTCAGAGGTTGCTTGCATATCTGCTGGCTCCGAGGTTTTCAGAGGTTCTTTGATATTGATCTGAGAATTGTATTATTCATGAGAATCATTCTCATTCAAAACAAAAATGACCGTATGCAATCCGATGTGTATTTCCTTTCGCGCATCGGCAGGATGCGGATGCCTGGATTCCAGGCGAAAAAAAGCCCCGCAGGCGGCAATGCCTGCGGGGCGGGTCGCAGTCTGGCGGTGACTTAGACCTGGTCGGCCGACAGGCCTGCGGTCTGGCTGAAGCCGCCGTCCACGTAGGTGATCTCGGCCGTCACGCCCGAGGCGAGGTCCGACAGCAGGAAGGCGGCCACATTGCCCACGTCCTCGATGGTCACGTTGCGGCGCAGCGGCGATGCATCGGCCACGCGGCCCAGCAGCTTGCCGAAGTCCTTGATGCCCGAGGCGGCCAGGGTCTTGATGGGACCGGCCGAGATGCCGTTGGCGCGAAGGGCGCGGCCGTCTGCCGTGCGGCCCACGGCCTCGGCCAGGTAGCGCACCGAGGCTTCCAGCGATGCCTTGGCCAGGCCCATGGTGTTGTAGTTGGGGATGGAGCGCAGGGCGCCCAGGTACGACAGCGTCAGCAGCGAGGACTTGTCGTTGAGGTAGGGCAGGGCCGCCTTGGCCATCGCGGGGAAGCTGTAGGCGCTGATGTCGTGCGCGATCTTGAAGCCTTCGCGCGACAGGCCGTCCAGGAAGTTGCCGGCGATGGCCTCGCGCGGCGCAAAGCCGATGCTGTGCACGAAGCCGTCGAACTTGCCCCAGGTCGCGCCCAGGTCGGCGAACAGCTTGTCGATCTGGGCATCGTCTGTCACGTCGCAGTCAAAGATCAGCTTGGAGTCGAATTCGGCGGCGAACTCGGTGATGCGGTCCTTGAAGCGCTCGCCCACATAGCTGAAGGCCAGCTCCGCGCCCTGTGCATGGCAGGCCTTGGCGATGCCGTAGGCGATGGAGCGGTTGGACAGAACGCCCGTGATCAGCAGTTTTTTACCGGCGAGAAAGCCCATTGTTGTTCTCCAGAGAAAGTGAGTGGAAGTGCGCACCAGCTGGCGGCGACGGCCGGGGCCCGCGTCAGCGTTTGCCAGCGGAAGGGCTGGCTGCGTGGTGCAGAATTGTCGCATGCGCCATTGGATGATTTCTTCGCTGCTGCTGGCCTCGGCGTGTGTGCCGGCCTGGGGCTCGCATGCCTATGCCCTGTGGGGCGAGCCCCGCTATGCCGAGGGCTTCAGCCATTTCGACTATGTCAACGCCAAGGCCCCCAAGGGCGGCGAGCTGCGCCTGGTGAGCAATCTGCGCATCTCCACCTTTGACAAATACAACCCGTTCACCATCAAGGGGTCGTCGCCCGCCTATCTGGCGGAGCTGATGTTCGACACCTTGCTGTGGCCCTCGCTGGACGAGACCGCCACCGGCTACGGATTGCTGGCCGAAGACGTGCAGGCTGCGGCCGACGGCCTGTCCGCCACATTCCGGTTGCGGCCCCAGGCACGCTTTCACAACGGAAAGCCCGTGCTGGCCGCCGATGTCAAGTTCAGCTATGACACGCTGGTGGGCCCGCATGCACTGCCCGGCTACAGAACGCTGTTCTTCGATGTGGCGGGCGTCGATGTGCTGGACGAGCGCACCGTGCGCTTTCGCTTCAAGCAGCCGAACCGGGAATTGCCGCTGACCGTGGGGGCCATTCCAGTGTTCAGCCGCGACTGGGGCGTGGAAAACGGCAAGGCCAAGCCCTTCGACCAGGTGGTGACGGACACGCCCATCGGCAGCGGGCCCTACAAGATAGGTCCCGTGCGATTCGGCAAGGACATCACCTATGTGCGTGACCCGGACTACTGGGGCCGCGATCTGCCTGTGCGCGTGGGCACGGCCAATTTCGATCGCATCTCCGTCAAGATCTACCGCGACAACACGGCGAGGCTGGAGGCGCTGAAGGCCGGGGAGTTCGATCTCATGCGCTTTTACAGCGCCGGTGACTGGGCGCGGCGCCTGTACGGCAAGCGCTTCGACCGGGGCGAGCTGGTCAAGGGCGAGTTCAGCAACAAGCTGCCATCGGGATTCCAGAGCTATGTGCTCAACGTGCGCCGGCCTGTACTGCAGGACGTTCGGGTGCGCCGCGCCCTGGGCCTGGCCATGGACTACGAGTGGATGAACCGGCAGATGTTCTACGGTTCCTACCAGCGCGTGCGCGGGTTGTTCGGCAACACGGCCTGCGAGACCCATGGCGAGCCCTCGCCCGAGGAGCTGGCGCTCATGGAGCCCTTGCGCAAGAGCATCCCGCCGGAGGCCTTCGGCCCCATGGCCGAGCCGCCGCGCACCGATGGCGACAGCTCGTTGCGCGGAAATCTGCGCCAGGCGCGGCAATTGCTGGCCGATGCCGGCTGGACCATTCAGGATGGCGTGCTGCGCAACGCGCGGGGCCAGGCCATGGAGCTGGAGTACCTGGACAGCAGCGAGTCGGGCATACGCCAGGTCTCGCCCTGGATACGCAATCTGGAAAAGCTGGGCATCCGGCTGCGCTTTCGCTCGGCGGACTTTGCGCTGTACCAGCAGCGCGTGGAGAAGTTCGACTACGACATCATCTCCATCGCCTACCAGGGCACGAACAATCCAGGCCAGGAATTCGCCGACCTGTTCGGCAGCCAGGCGGCGGCAACCGAGGGTTCCGGCAATTTCCCCGGCGTGAAGAACCCGGCGGTCGACGCCATGATCCGCCGCATGACCGAGGCCAAGACAGAGGCGCAACTGTTGCCTGCCTGCCACGCACTCGAACGCATCATCACGCACGGCCACTACCTGATTCCGCAGTGGAGCGCGGGCACGCACCGCATGGTCTACGACTCCTGGCGCCTGGTGCGGCCGGCCGTGGTTCCGGCCTATGCGAAGGGCGAGAGCTGGGCCATGGACACCTGGTGGGCCCGCATGCCGGTGCTGACCGCGCCGCCTCCATGAGCCGGCGTTGCGGCCGTGTCGTTGCGATCCGTTGCATGATGAGGGCGTCCCCCGGCCGGGGCCCCTCCCCGCAATGGACATAATGCAAGACTTCTTATGTGGGCCTACATATTCAAACGCTTGCTGCTGATGGTGCCGACCCTGCTGGGCGTACTGCTGCTGACCTTCGTGGTCGTGCAGTTCGTGCCCGGTGGCCCGGTCGAGCAGTATCTGGCCGAGGCCAAGGCCAGCGTGGGCCGTGGCGGCGAAGGCGGTGGCCTGGCCTACCGTGGCAACCAGGGGGTGGACCCCCAGCGCATAGAGCAGATCAAGGCCCTCTACGGCTTTGACAAGCCGGCCCATGAGCGCTTCTTCCAGATGCTCGGGCAGTTCGCGCGGTTCGACCTGGGGCGCAGTTTCTTTCAGAACAAGGATGTCTGGCAGCTGATCAAGGAGAAGCTGCCGGTCTCGGCCAGCCTGGGACTGTGGACCTTTTTCATCAGCTACCTCGTTGCCGTGCCGCTGGGCATTGCCAAGGCCGTGCGGGCCGGCTCGCGGTTCGACTTCGCCACCACGCTGCTGATCCTGGTCGGCTATGCGATTCCGGGTTTCGTGCTGGGCGTGGCGCTGCTGGTGATCTTTGGCGGCCAGTTGCAGTGGTTTCCGCTGCGCGGGCTGACTTCCTCCAACTGGGACGAGTTGTCCTGGGGCGCGCGCATTGTGGACTATCTCTGGCATATCGCGCTGCCGGTGACGGCCATGGTGGCGGGCAGCTTCGCCATCACGGCCATGCTGACCAAGAATGCCTTCCTGGAAGAGATCCGCAAGCAGTACGTGCTGACTGCGCGTGCCAAAGGCCTGTCCGAGCGGCAGGTGCTCTACCGCCATGTGCTGCGCAATGCGCTGATCCCCATCGTCACTGGATTTCCGGCCGCCTTCATCGGGGCCTTCTTCACGGGCTCGCTGCTGATAGAGACACTGTTCTCGCTGGACGGCCTGGGCCTGCTCAGCTATGACAGCGTGATTCGGCGCGACTATCCCGTGGTGCTGGGCACGCTGTATCTGTTCACGCTGATCGGCCTGGTGACCAAGCTGGTCAGTGACCTTTGTTATGTGTGGGTGGATCCGCGTGTACGGTTTGATTGAGCACCACCTGAACGGCTGCGCCGCTTCCCCCTCTCGCTTTGCGGGGGGAGCGTTCGGGCCATTGGCGGCTGGCGCAGGCCCTTACCTGGTGTCCCTGACTTTGGGCGGTCGCGCCACTGTGATGCAGCAACATGGAAACTGAGATGCACTCCCTTGCCGCTCCAGGTGCAGGGCTGCCCGGGGCAGCGCCTGCACCGCTGGCTGTGGTGGCAGTGTCGCCGGCGCGGCGGGCCTGGATGCGGTTCAGGCGCAATCGGCTGGGGTATTGGAGCCTGGTCGCTTTTTGCGTGATGGTGGTGCTGAGCCTGGGCGCCGAGCTGATCAGCAACGACCGGCCCCTGGTGGTGCGCTACGAAGGCCAGACCTACTGGCCGCTGTGGAACGATTATTCCGAGAAGACTTTCGGCGGCGACTTCGAGACGGCCACCGACTACCTGGACCCCTTCATCCGCGACCGCCTGCGCCAGGGCGACAACTGGGCGCTGTATACGCTCAATCCCTATGGGCCACAGGCGCTGAACTACTTTGCGACCTCGCCCAATCCGGCGCCGCCCTCGCGCGACAACCTGCTGGGTACCGATGACCGGGGGCGCGATCTGCTGGCCCAGCTGATCTACGGGTTTCGCGTCAGCGTGCTGTTTGCACTGGCGCTGACGGCGTCGGGCGTGGTGCTGGGCGTGGTGACGGGGGCCGTCCAGGGTTTTTTCGGCGGCAGGACCGATCTGGCATTCCAGCGCTTCATCGAGATCTGGGGCTCCATGCCCGAGCTGTATCTGCTGATCATCTTCAGCGCGGTGCTGGCGCCCAGCGTCTCGCTGCTGCTGGTGCTGCTGTCGCTGTTCGGCTGGATGGGCCTGTCGGACTACGTGCGTGCCGAGTTCCTGCGCAACCGCCAGCTGGACTATGTGAAGTCGGCGCGGGCGCTGGGCGTGGGCAATGGCGCGCTGATCTGGCGCCATCTGCTGCCCAACAGCATGACGCCCGTGGTGACCTTTTTGCCGTTTCGCATGAGTGCGGCCATCCTGGCCCTGACCTCGCTGGACTTCCTGGGGCTGGGCGTGCCGCCTGACACCCCCAGCCTGGGTGAGCTGCTGAATCAGGGCAAGAACAGCATCGATGCCTGGTGGATCTCGCTGTCCACCTTTGCCGTGCTGGTGGTGACGCTGCTGCTGCTGACCTTCATGGGCGATGCGCTGCGCGATGCGCTGGACCCGCGCAAGGCCGCAGCCAGCGATGCCGCCCCCGGTGTCGATGCAAAGGACGCCGCATGAACGCAGAGCAGCCGGCAATGGAGCTGCCTTCGCCCCCCGGCCGTGGCCGGACATTGCTGTCCGTGCGCAACCTGCGCGTGCGCTTCGGCAGCAAGGATGTGGTGCACGGCGTGAGCTTCGACCTGGCGGCAGGCGAGAAGCTGGCGCTGGTGGGCGAGTCCGGCTCGGGCAAGACCATCACCGCGCTGTCGCTGCTGCGGCTGGCTGGAGACGCTCAGCTGGGCGGCCAGGCCCTGTTCGACGGCCGCGACCTGCTGCGCCTGCCCGAGCGCGAGATGCGCGCCGTGCGCGGCGGCGACGTGGCCATGATTTTCCAGGAGCCCATGACGGCGCTCAACCCGCTGATGACCGTGGGCGAGCAGGTGGGCGAGGTGCTTCGCCTCAAGCAGGGGCTGACGCGAGCGCAATCCCTGGTCCAGGCCACCGAATTGCTGGCGACCACCGGCATTGCCGAGCCTGTGCGCCGCGCCCGGGCCTTTCCCCACCAGCTCAGTGGCGGGCAGCGCCAGCGCGCCATGATCGCCATGGCGCTGGCCAGCAGCCCGCGCCTGCTCCTGGCCGACGAGCCGACGACGGCACTCGATGTCACGCTGCGCGGCCAGATCCTGCAGTTGCTCGATGACCTGCAGCGCCAGACCGGCATGGCCGTGCTGATGATCACGCACGACCTGCACCTGGTGCGGCGCTTTGCCGACCGCGTGGCGGTGATGGAGCGCGGGCAACTGGTGGAGCAGGGCGGGGTGTCGGCGGTCATGGCGGCTCCGCGCCATGCCTATACGCGCAAGCTGCTGGCCAGCGTGCCGCGCCGCGACCTGATCGAGGTGGAGGCAGGCGCCCAGGCCACGGCTGGCGAGCCGCTGGTGCGGGCCCAGGGCCTCAAGGTCAGCTATCCGGTGCCGCTGGCAGGCATGCGCGGATGGTTCGGCCAGGGGCGCTTCGTCGCCGTGCAGTCCGCAGACCTGGCGCTGTTGCCCGGGCGCACCGTGGGTGTGGTCGGTGAATCGGGATCGGGCAAATCCACGCTGGCCCAGGCCGTGCTGGGGCTGCTGCCCCATGAAGGACGGCTGCGCATTGCCGGCCATGCCTGGCAGCAGCCAGCCACGCGCAACTCGCCCGCCAACCGTGCGCTGCGGCGCAAGGTGCAGGTGGTGTTCCAGGACCCGTACTCATCGTTGTCGCCCCGGCTGACGCTGGAGCAGATCGTTGGCGAGGGCCTGCGCGTGCATGCGCCGTCGCTGACGGCGCCGCAGCAACGCGACCGCATCGTGGAAATGCTGTCGGCCGTGGGCCTGACGCAGGAACAGTTTCCCGGCCTGCTTGACCGCTATCCCCACGAATTCTCGGGAGGTCAGCGCCAGCGCATCGCCATTGCACGTGCGCTGGTGCTGGAGCCCGAGGTGCTGGTGCTCGACGAGCCCACCAGCGCGCTGGATGTGACCATTCAGCAGCAGGTGCTGGGCCTGCTGCAGCGGCTGCAGCGCGAGCGGGGACTGGCCTATCTGCTGATCACGCATGACGTGGACGTGATCCGCGCCATGGCCCATGACGTGGTGGTCATGAAGGACGGCGCCATCGTCGAATCCGGCCCCGTCGCCCAGGTGCTGGGCGCGCCGCGCCAGGCGTACACGCAGCGGCTGGTGGAGGCCGCCGGCTTCTCGGGCGACGGCATGCCCGAGGGGTTCTGAGGCAGTTGCCGGACCGCGCTACCAGCTGCCCGTGGGATTGACTCCGTCCTGCAGGATCCACTGGACCTTGTCCACGGGCACGCCCAGCAGCCGGGCCTGTGCCAGCAGGCGTGCCGCCACGCCGTCGGCCAGTTCGGGTGTGCGCGAAAGAATCCAGAAATAGCGCAGGTCCGATCCCACCACCATGGCCCAGCGGTACTCGGCATCAAGAGCCACCACGTTGTAGCCGCCGTAGAACGGGCCGAAGAAAGAGACCTTGAGCGCCGCAACGTCCGGGCCGTGCACCGTGCGGGCCTTGCCCTCGGAGGATTTCCAGCGCCGGTGGCGGGCGTCGTAGCCCCGGTTCAGCACGTGCACCGTGCCGTCGGGAAGCTGTGTGTACTCGGCCTGGGTGCGCTCCAGGCCTTTTTCGAAACTGTGGTCGATGCGGGCCACTTCATACCAGCGGCCCATGTAGCGCTGGATGTCCCAGCCGCGCACCGGCTCCACGGTAGGGGGGATGGGTGGGTTGCGCAGGCCCTTCCACAGCAACGCGGCTGCGGCGGCGCCTACGGCAAGCCCTGCCAGGCCGGCCGTGGGCAGCACCCAGGCGGGGCGGGAAGTGGATGGGGTGGTTGACTCTGTATTGGGGTGGCGGGGTGACATGGTGCGGAACTCCGTGTTCAGGCAGACGTGCATGCCAGGGTCTTGCGCGCTTGGCAGCGTGCTCCTACTTTAGGACAGAAAACCGGGCCGCAGTGTAGGTCGGCGCTGCCTGCGCCGGTGCTGTGCGGGCCGCGCAACGCTGGAACTTTCCCTATGCCAGAGCAGGCCATGTGTTTTTTTGTGCGCGGTCATGCAGGTCTATGGCCTAATTGCGCGTTCTCATTTTTTTGAAGAAGGAAATGCCATGGGCAACAAGATCGTTACCGAAGCCGACCGCAAGTTCACTCCCCAGCCTCCCCTGCCCAACGGCGTCACCCTGCCGACGCCCGGCCGTGGCCAGCGCGTGAGCCGCGCCCGTGGCGCCCACACCCACACCAAGAAGAACCCCGGCAAGCGTCACCGCTGAGCACGGCGGGCCGCATGCATGCCTGCTGCGGCCACGTTCTGAAAGCAAAAGCCCTCTTACGAGGGCTTTTGCTTTTGAGGCGGCGTTCTCAATGCTGCAGTGCCTGGAGCTTACGGCGCAGCATCTGCACTTCCTCGATCAGGTCCGCTGTCAGCGCGGCCAGCTGAGGGTCGGCATCGAAGCTGTGCTCCAGATGGGCTATGCGGCGCGCGCGCACCAGGGTCTGGCTGCTGAAGCGCCACTGTGCCTGCGGCGCGGCCGCTTCGCCGGACGGCTCGTTTTCGCAGTACAGCACGCCGGTCTGCACACGCTCCACCACCCAGGCGGTGTTGCGCTGGCAGTGGCGGGCCAGATCCTGCAGGTCCAGAGCGCCTTCGCCCAGCAGTTCTGCGGGTTCGTAGAAGGGGTACAGCGGTGTGCTCATCGCGTGGCTCCTTGGCCCGCTGCGTGCTGGCGGGCATCGAACGAAGGAAAGGCCTGGGCCAGTGCCGCATAGGCCTGGCGCTGGGCGTCGGTCTGGGGCTCGGGCAGGGCGATGCCCAGCACCAGGTACAGGTCGCCCGGCGTGGCGGCGGGCAAGCCCTTGCCCTTGATGCGCAGCTTGCGGCCAGCGCGGCTGCCTGCGGGCACGCTGACCTCGAATTCACCGGCAATGGTGGCCACGCGGACCGGGCCGCCCAGTGCGGCTTCCCAGGGGGCCAGGGACACGGGCTGGTAGACATCCTTGCCCTCGGCCCACCAGCGCGGGTCGTGGCGCAGGTGCACTTCCAGCAGCAGATCGCCTGCCGGGCCGTTGCCCAGGCCCGGGCCGCCCTGTCCGGCTAGGCGGATCATCTGGCCTTCGCGCACGCCCTTGGGAATGCTGACCTGCAATTCCTTGTCGCGCGCCACGGGGTGTCCGTCCTCATCCAGCACCGTGGTGCGCAGGTGCAGGCTGCGCTGCGCGCCCTGGTAGCTGTCCAGCAGGTCCAGCTCGATGCTGGCGTGCTGGTCCTGCCCGCGCAGGTCAGGCGGGGAGCGATGCTGGCCGCCTCCGCCCGCATGGCGGGCACGCGCGCCCTGGCCGAACATCTGTGAGAAGAACTCGCTGAAGTCCGCGTCGCCCTCCGGCATGGCGCCGTCGCTGCTGCGAAAGTGAAAGTCCTGCCCTTCCCAGCCAGGTGGTGGCTGGAAGCCGCCGGCGCCGGGCCCGCTGCGGCGCGGCGCATCGGCCAGGGCGTCATAAGCTGCGCGCTTTTCGGGGTCCGACAGCACGGCATTGGCTTCGTTGACTTCGGCCATGCGCTCGGAGGCGTCAGCCTCCTTGCTGACATCGGGGTGGTACTTGCGCGCCAGCTTGCGGTAGGCCTTCTTGATGTCATCGGCACTGGCCTGCCTGTCCACGGCCAGGATGCGGTAGTAGTCCTTGTAATCCATGAATTTCCGTCCTCCGGCCCTTGCGGGCGATGTTCTGGACAAACCCGAAAGCAGCATAGCCCGGTCATGGCAGGGTCTCAACCGATGGGCCTTTTCCTGCTTGACTGGCATCTTGTGACGGGTTCATTACATTCGCGCGTCGGCAGGACGGAACAGGAGGCGTCGGACATGGCACATGGCAGTCGGTGGCGGGCTGGGCGGGGGCGCACAGGCTCCAGGGGATGGAGGGCTCTGCTGGGCGCATGGCTGGTGGCCGGCGCGTGTGGAGCCTGCGGGGTGATGGCGCAGACCGCGCAGACCATGCAGCCAGCACCGGGCGTGCCCATGGCAGACCTGCCGCCCGCCGTGGTCAGCGCCCCGCTGCCCGATGTGGGCTCCATGGCCTCCAGGGTGCTGGCCTGCACGGCCTGCCATGGTCCCGAGGGCCGGGCCACGCCCAGCGGCTACTTTCCGCGCATTGCGGGCAAGCCCGCGGGCTATCTGTACCGCCAGCTCAAGAACTTCCAGCAAGGTCGCCGCAGCTATCCGGCCATGAACCGGCTGATCGAATTCATGTCGGACGACTATCTGCGCCAGATCGCCACGCACTTCGCAGGCCTGGAGCTCCCCTATGCCCCGCCTGTACCAGTACAACTGCCGCCCGCTGAACTCGCCCGTGGCGAGCAACTGGTCTTGCGGGGCGACGCGCAGCGCGGCCTGCCCGCCTGCGCTGCATGCCATGGTGAGCGGCTCATGGGTGCGGGTGACGATATTCCGGGCCTGCTGGGCCTGTCGCGCGACTATCTGAACAGCCAGATCGGTGCCTGGCGCTCCGGCCAGCGCAAGGCGGCAGCGCCCGACTGCATGGACCAGGTGGCCAAGGCGCTGACGGCGCAGGAGGTCGTAGCCGTCACGGCCTGGCTGTCATCACGCCCCGCACTGGCGGCGCCGGGCGCACATGAAGCCCTGGCCCTGCCCATGCCGCTGCGCTGCGGCGCTGTAGCCGCCATTGCTGTCCAGGAGGGCAAGCCATGAACACCCTGGCAGAAAACGCGGCAAGCGGGAACACACACGGGCGGCGGCGGCTGGCCAGGGTGGCAGGGCTGGCGTTGCTGATCATCGCCCTGCTGGGCGCGCTCCTGGTCTGGCTCAACCTGCGGGGCGAGCAGGGCGTGCACGCCTACGGCCATGGCGGCTGGTCAGGCGCGCGCGAAACGCCGGCCGCCTTGGTAGAGCGCGGTGCCTACCTGGCCCGCGTGGGCAACTGCGCAGGCTGCCATACGGCAGCTGGCGGCGCCGAGTATGCGGGCGGGCGGGGCCTGCCCACCTCGTTCGGCACGCTGTACACCAGCAATCTCACGCCTGACAAGGAAAGTGGCCTGGGGCTGTGGACGGCCCAGGACTTCTGGCGTGCAATGCATAACGGGCGGTCACGGGAAGGGCGCCTGCTGTATCCGGCCTTTCCATATGACAGCTACACCCATGTGACGCGCGCCGACTCGGACGCATTGTTTGCCTATCTGCAAAGCCTGCCCGCCGTGCGCGCGCAGGTGCCCCGGCATGCGCTGGACTTTCCCTATGGCTGGCAGGGCTCGCTGGCTGTCTGGCGCGCGCTGTTCTTCACCCCGCAGGATTGGCAGGACCGGCCGCAGAAGGCGGCTGCCTGGAATCGCGGTGCCTATCTTGCCCAGGGCCTGGGGCACTGCGCGGCCTGCCATGCACCGCGCAACGGCATGGGTGCCTCGTCCCAGGCCATGTCCGGTGGCTTTGTGGCAGGGCAGGCCTGGTATGCGCCGTCGCTGCTTGATCCGGGAGAAGCCGGCGTGCGCGCGGGCCAGGAGTCCGCCTGGGTGCAGTTGCTGCAGACGGGTTCGGGTCCTTCGGGATCGGCGCTGGGCCCCATGGCCGAAGTCGTGGCGCGCAGCACACAGCACTGGCAGCCGCAGGATCTGCAGGCCCTCGCTTCCTACCTGCAGGAGCAGGGCGCGGCAGCAGGCCCGCCCAGGAGCAGGCCTGCTGCCGCGCCCGTGCCATCCGGGCAAATGGCCTTGGGGCGGGCCATCTATGAGCGGCAATGCGCGGTTTGCCACGGTGCCGAGGGCCAGGGAACGCCGGGCGCGTTTCCCGCGCTTGCGGGCAATGCCTCCGTGACCCTGGCCGAACCGCGCAACCTGTTGCTGGTGTTGCTGGAGGGGGGCTACCCACCCTCCACCCGGCAGCATCCGCAGCCGCACGGCATGCCGCCTTTCGGTCATGTGCTGTCCGACGCACAGGTGGCCGCCGTGGCCAGCTATGTGCGCAACGCCTGGGGCAACAAGGCGGCGGAAATCGGTAACATGGAGGTTTATCGCGCCCGGGAAGGGCGTGGTTTCTGAGAGGCTTTCATGGATTCAATGGCCGGCAAGCTGCCGGACGACAGCGACGCCACCCGCCCCTGGTGGGTGGTTTGCCTGTGCGCGCAATGGTGCGGCGTTTGCAACCAATACCGAAGCACGTTTGAGGAACTGGCAAGCCAGTTCCCGCAGATGCGCTTTGTCTGGCTTGATGTCGAGGACCGCGAGGACGTGGCCGGAGACCTGGACATCGAAACCTTCCCCTCGCTGCTGGTGGCCGATGGCGAGCGTGCACGTTTTCTGGGGCCGGTGCTGCCCCAGGCGGGGGTTGTGGCGCGCATGCTGCAGTCATTGGCCCAGGACCCGGGCGCGGCCCCTGCCGATCCCGCCGAGGCGCAGGCCCTCTTGCGGCGGCTCCAGTCGGCGCAGGCGCTGGAGCGCGTTGGCGTCT
>NZ_LFJT01000058.1:0-41661 GCF_001682645.1 Delftia sp. JD2 | reverse complement strand
GGGTCGCGGACATTCGGGTCGCCTTCTTTGATCTGACCTTTCTTGGCGAATCAAGAAAGGGCAGTCGGCTGCCGGGCCGAGACCCGGCCTCGAAAAACAACCACCCGGCAGGGGCAAAAAAAGGCGACTCCGGCGAGCAGAGACACAACTCAGCCCTCCTTGAACAACCTCCCCCCCACAAAATCCACAAACGCCCTCACCTTAGGCGACAACTGCCGGCTCGACGCCCACAGCGCCGAAAACTGCCCCGTGTGCGTCAGGTCCTCCGCCAGCACCCGCTGCAGTTCGCCACGCCCCAGTGCATCCCGCGCGAGGAAGTCCGGCATATAGGCCAGCCCCATGCCCGCCACGGCCGCGCCCAGCATGGCTTCCATGTTGTTGCAGACCAGGGCGGCGGGCAGGTGGGGCGGCATGCCGGGCAGCACCCATTCCTCCAGCTTGCCACTGCTCAGGAAGCGGTAGCGCAGGCAACTGTGCTGTGCCAGTTCGGCGGGGGATTGCGGTATGCCTCGTGCCGCCAGGTAGTCGGGCGAGCCGGCCAGGATGAAGCGGAACGGCCCCAGCCGGCGCGCCACCAGGCGTGAGTCGGCCAGTTCGCCGCTGCGGATGACCACGTCCAGGCCGGCCTCGACCACGTCCACCAGGTGGTCGTTGAAGTCCAGGTCCAGGTCAACCTCCGGGTACAGGGCCTGGAAATCGGGCAGCACGGGCAGCAGGAAGCGGTAGCCGATGGTGGGCAGGCTCACGCGCAGCCGCCCGCGCGGCGCCTCGGCGGCGGCCTGCATGGTGGCGCGCGCATCGTGCAGTTCATCCAGGATGCGGCGGCAGCGCTCATGGAACAGTGCGCCTTCCTGCGTGAGGCGTACCTGGCGCGTGGTGCGCTGGAACAGGCGCAGGCCGAGTTGCTGTTCCAGCCGCGCCACGTTCTTGCCTACGGCCGAGGCCGAGATGCCCAGGGCGCGCCCGGCCTCGGCAAAGCTCAGCAGGTCGGCTGCACGCACAAAGGATTCGAGTCCGCTGAAGCTGTCCATGTCGATTGCCAACCTTGGGTTGGGAGTGTGGGGAGTCTGGCGCCTATTTTCACGGCATTGCAGCGCTTTTATCGTTCATGCATGCCTGGCCATGTGCGGCCGGGAAATTGCGAAAGCCTTGCAAACCATGTCCTCCTGCCTGACTTCTTCCCGCGCACCGGATGCGCTCCACGGTACAGCGCGTCCGCGTGCATCCCCGGTCTGGGTGCTGTTGTCGGTGTGCCTTGCGGCGCTGGCGATGCCGCTGAGCTTTACCGGGCCGGCCGTGGCCCTGTCTGCGCTGCGCGAGGCGCTGGGCGGCGGGCCGCTGGCGCTCAACTGGGTGACGAATGCCTTCATGCTGAGCTTTGGCGCCACGCTGATGGCGGCCGGCGCGCTGGCCGATCTGCACGGGCGGCGGCGCGTTTTCCTGACCGGGCTGGGCGTGGTGCTGGCCAGTGCGCTGGCCCAGGCCTGCCTGGGCGGGCAGGGGGCCATCGTCGTGTTCAACCTGCTGCGTGCGCTGCAGGGCCTGGGCGCGGCGGCCGCGCTGGCGGGCGGCACGGCGGCGCTGGCCCAGGTGTTCGACGGGACGGCGCGCATGCGTGCCTTCAGTGGCGTGGGCACGTCGTTCGGCGTGGGCCTGGCCTTCGGGCCGTTGCTGTCGGGCTGGTTGCTGGGCGTGGCGGGCTGGCGCGGCGTGGTGCTTTGCGTGGCCGCCGTGGCGCTGGCCGCGCTGGTGCTGGGGCTGCGCTGCATACCGCAGTCGCGCAACCCGAAGGCGCAGCGGCTGGACCGGGCCGGTGCGCTGCTGTTCACCGCAGCCCTGGCGCTGCTGACCTGGGGCGTGCTGCAGGGGCCGGAGGCGGGCTGGTCCAGCGGGGCGGCGCTGCTGCCGCTGGCCGGTGCCGCGCTGGCGCTGGCGGCCTTTGTGGCCGTGGAGCGGCGCGTGCAGCAGCGCACGGGGCAGCCCATGCTGGACCTGTCGCTGTTTCGCTATCCGCGTTTCGTGGGCGTGCAGTTGCTGGCGGGTGCGCCGGCCTATGCCTTCGTGGTGCTGCTGGTGCTGCTGCCGGTGCGCTTCATCGGCGTGGAGGGCATGGCGCCGCTGCAGGCGGGGCAGCTGATGTTTGTGCTGTCCCTGCCCATGCTGTTCGTGCCGTTGCTGGCGGGCTGGCTCACACGCTGGGTTTCGGCCGCGCTGCTGTGCCTGGCGGGGTTGCTGGTGTGCGCGGCGGGCCTGCTGTGGCTGGGCGGGTGCGCGCCGGGCACGGCCTTTGCGCAGATGGCGCCCCCGCTGCTGCTGATCGGCCTGGGCATCGGGCTGCCCTGGGGTTTGATGGATGGCCTGGCCGTGAGCGTGGTGCCCAGCGAGCGCGCCGGCATGGCCACGGGCATTTTCAGCACGGTGCGCGTGGCGGGCGAGGGCATGGCGCTGGCGCTGGTGGGCGCGGGGCTGGCTGCATTGCTGGCATGGCGTCTGTCGGCCCTGGCAGCTCAGGCGCCCCAGGCGGCGCAGGCGGTGCATGCCACCGGCCGTGCGGCGCAGTTGCTGGTGACGGGGAACATCGCCGAGGCCATGGCCCTGCTGCCCGGCCTGTCTGCACCCGCCGTGCTGGCGGCCTATGGCCAGGCCTTTGGCATCTTGCTGGATGTGCTGGCGGGCATCACGGTGCTCACGGCGCTGGCGGTGTACGGCTTCCTGCGTGCCGGGGCCCCCACGGATACCGGTACGGGCACGGACATGGCACATGCCTGACAATCGCGGGTTTCACTCAGCCGCCAGCCGCTTTTCGCCATGTCAGAGGAATCCCAGAACAACGCCCCCCAGACCCCCTATGAATGGATCGGCGGCGAGCCCAAGGTGCAGGCCCTGGTGGACCGTTTCTACGATCTGATGGACCTGGAGCCCGGCTACGCCGAACTGCGTGCCGCCCACGGCAGCACCCTGGCCGATGCGCGCCAGAAGCTGTTCTGGTTCCTGTGCGGCTGGCTGGGCGGCCCGGACCATTACCAGGAGCGCTTCGGCCACCCGCGCCTGCGCATGCGCCACATGCCGTTTTCCATCGGCATCCTGGAGCGCGACCAATGGGTGGCCTGCATGGACCAGGCCATGGGCGAGACCGGCGTGCCCGAGGATTTGCGCGTGCGCCTCAAGGCCAGCTTCATGAACACGGCCGACTGGATGCGGAACCGGTAGCAGGTGGCTGCCCCCGGCGCTGCTGAAAAAAAGGGCCGGCCCCCTGCAGGAGGCCGGCCCAAGCAGCAAACGGTTGGGGTTCAGAGCTTTTCGTCGCGCATGTAGTACCAGTGGTACAGGAACCGCTGCCCCAGCCGGCGAAACGGCGCAAACGCGGGCGAACGCACCATATTGAAGACGTTCGGATACTCCAGCTCCGAGTTGTAGATGGGCAGCTCGAAAGTCTTGCTCTGGCGCCCCGCGATGCGCTCTGCCATGCGACGGCCCGCGTGGGCCGAGAAGGAGACGCCGTTGCCGCCATAGCCCACGGCGTAGAAGATGCTCTGGGCCGGATCGGGCTGGAAGACGCGCGGCATCATGTCGTGGCTCACATCGACCCAGCCCCACCAGGAGTAGTCGATGGTGATGCCCTTGAGCGCCGGGAACTTGCGGTGCAGGCCGTCCACCAGCTTGGCCATGTGGATGGGGTTGGGCGCATCGGCACCCGTGACGGCGCTGCGGCTGCCGATCTGCACGCGGTTGTCGGGCAGGCGGCGGTAGTAAAAGCGCAGCGTGCGGGTGTCGGTGATGACCTGGGTGGTCTTGAAGCCCGTGGCCTCCAGTTCCTGCTCGGTCAGCGGTCGCGTGACCAGCGAGTTCGAGAGGATGGGCATGATCTTGGAGCGCAGGCTGCCATGCAGGGCGTTGCTGGTGTAGCCGCCCGTGGCAAAGCCCACGGCGCGCGCCCGCACGGTGCCGCCGGGCGTGCGCAGGTGGTGCACGCCGTTGCGCGTCTCGACGCCCAGCACCGGGCTGGCCGGGTGCACCTTGACGCCCAGCTCCCGCGCCTTGCGCAGGTAGCCGAAGGCCAGCTTGAGCGGGTGCACGCCGATGCCGTCGGGCTCGTGCATGGCGCCGTGGCTGTCGGCATCGTTCACATAGTCGCGGCGCAGCTCCTCGGGGCTGAGCATGCGGGCGTCGTAGCCGAAGACCTCGCGCATGATCTGGGTCTCGTTGCGCAGGAAGTCGAGTTTCTTTTCGCGGTGGGCGATGTAGAGGTGGCCGCCGGGCTGGGGCTCGCACTCGGGGAATTCGGCCACCAGGTCCTTGAAGGTCTGGAAGCCCTCGCGGATCTCGGCGTCGAGCTTGAGCGCCACGTCCTTGCCCCAGCGCGCAATCCACTGCGAGCGGTACAGGCGGCCGCTGGCGTTCTGCCCCTGGCCGCCATTGCGGCTGGTGCAGCCCCAGGCGGTCTGGTTGGCGTCCAGCACCACGGCGCGTATGCCGTGTTCGCGCGCCAGGAACAGGGCCGTGGCCAGGCCCGTGAAGCCCGAGCCGACGATGGCCACGTCCACGTCCATGTCGCCGGTGACCGGGCCGTCATCGTCTGGCGGGCGTCCCGCCGTGCCGACCCAGTAGGTGGGCGCATAGCCCGTGCCGTGGCCCGGGTTGGCGGCCACCAGCGGGTCGTACTGGGGGTCGTAGGGACGCAGGTGGCTGGGGCGGATGTCCTCGGCTTTCATGGCGGATGTCTCCTGGTGCGGCGGCTTGGGATCTGCCGCTTTTTGCTATGGATTCGGTGGAATGGGGCCAATGCCGGCAAGCCCTGCAAGGCGGTGCGCCGACGATGGAATCAGCATAGCCAGCAGGCCATGGAGCCAGTTAGCGCCACAGCCCAGCTTTCGATAGAGCCAGTGGCGGCCGGTGCGCGCGCCTGGACCTAACGATTGATGGCATCTGGTTCTAACGGGTCCGTGTGCCTGCTACCTACCATGGGCCATCGACATTTCGATGACGCGGCGCGGCGGCCCTGCCCGGGGCCCGGCGCCGTGGTACCCACCACAGACAAGGAGACAGCATGAGCGCAGACACCAACCCTCCGGATGCCCAGTTCCTGGCCCGCTTTGCCGAGGCCTGGAACCGCCACGACATCGAGGCCCTGATGGGCTTCATGGCCGATGAGTGCGAGTTCCACGCCGTGGCCGGGCCCGATCTCATGGGCCGCAGCTTCGTCGGCCGCCAGGCGGTGCGCGAGGGTTTCCAGATGGCCTGGCAGGCCTTCCCCGATGCGGCCTGGCTCGATGGAGACCATTTCGTGCAGGGCGACCGTGGCGTGTCCGAGAGCACCTTCAAGGGCACCAAGGCCGACGGCCTGCGCGTGGAAGCGCGCATGGTGGATGTCTTCACCTTCAAGGGCGGAAAGATCGCCGTGAAGAACGCCTTCCGCAAGGACCGCCCGCCGGTGGCGGCCGCCTGACGGCGCGGGGCCTTGCGGCCCCGTGCCACCGGGAACACCGGATACGCCACGGCAAGGCGCGCACCTGCGCAGCCACCACAACAGAGCATCAGCCGTGGCGCCTGAACGCAACAGGAGACAAGACATGATCGGACATCAGCAAGCCTCTTCGCCGGGGCTTTCACACGGGCTCAAACAGCGGCACATGACCATGATCGCCCTGGGCGGCGTCATCGGCGCCGGGCTGTTCGTGGGCAGCGGCGTGGTCATCAAGTCGGCCGGGCCGGCCGCGATTCTTTCCTTCCTCATCACGGGCCTGCTCGTGGTGCTGGTCATGCGCATGCTGGGCGAGCTGGCCTGCTCCATGCCCGGCGGAGGGTCCTTCTACGAATATGCGCGAGAGGCCTGGCGCGACCGCCCCGGCGTGGGCCGGCTGGCAGGCTTTCTGACGGGCTGGATGTACTGGTACTTCTGGGTCATCGTCGTGGCGCTGGAGGCCGTGGCCGGTGCCGACCTGGTGCGCTACTGGCTGCCCGATGTCCCCAACTGGAGCATCAGCCTGGTGCTGCTGGTGATGCTGACGCTGACCAACCTGGTCTCGGTGAAGTCCTTTGGCGAGTTCGAGTTCTGGTTCGCCTCCATCAAGGTGGCGGCCATCGTGGTCTTCCTGTTCGTGGCCGGCGTCTACGTGCTGGGCCTGACGCCTGCGTCGCAGGGCATGCACTTCGGCAACCTCACCGGCAATGGCGGCTTCATGCCCAACGGCATCGTGCCGGTGCTGACCGGGGCCGTGGCGGCCACGGGCTTTTACTTCGGCGCCGAGATCGTGACCATCGCGGCGGCTGAAACCGCCGAGCCGCAGAAGGCCGTGGCCAAGGCCACCAGCTCGGTGATCACGCGCGTGCTGGTGTTCTATGTGGGCTCCATCTTCCTGGTGGCCTGCCTGGTGCCCTGGAATGCGGTTGGCATCGCCACGCCGTATGTGAGCGCACTGAACACCATGGGCGTGCCGGCTGCCGCGCAGATCATGAACGCCATCGTGCTGACGGCCGTGCTGTCGGCGCTCAACTCGGGGCTGTATGCATCCTCGCGCATGCTGTTCGCGCTGACGCGGCGCGGCGATGCGCCCCAGGCGCTGGCCAAGGTCAGCCGCAACGGCGTGCCCACGCGCGCCATCCTGGTGGCCACGGTGTTCGGCTACGGCGCCGTGGTGATGTCCTATGTGTCGCCCGACAAGGTGTTTGCCTTCCTGGTCAATTCCTACGGCACGGTGGCGATCTTCGTCTATATCCTGATCGCCATCTCGCAGCTGCGCCTGCGCTCCCGCCTGGAGCGCGAGGCGCCGCACCTGCTCAAGGTGCGCATGTGGTGCTATCCGTACCTGACCTGGTTCGCCATCTTCGGCATGCTGTCCATCGTCATCGCCATGGCCTTCATCCCCGAGCAGCGCACACCGCTGGCGCTGGGCGTGGCCAGCCTGTGCATCCTGTTGCTGGCCTATGGCGTGCGGCAGTTCCTGCAGCGTGGCGTGGCGCCGGTCGTGTCCTCGCTGTCCGAGGCCGCGCAGCCCGAACCGCAGAAGTACTGACCGGGGGCGACGGGACCGGCAGGGCCGGTCCCGGCCACTCCTTGCGTTACTTCTCGGGCTGCTCCTCACGGATCGCATCGGCCAGGGCCTTCACGCCCTGGCCGATGTCGTTGGCGGGTATGGATTGGTAGCCCATGCGCATGAAGCTGCCGGGCGTGCCCGGGCGGGCGAAGAACACATCGCCGGGCTCGATGAGCACGCCGTGCGCTGCGGCGCGCTGCGCCAGGGCTTCGACAGGAATGTGGTCGGGCAACTGCACCCAGCATGAGCCGCCGCCGCGCACGGGCGTGATGCGGCAGCCGGGGGCATGCTCGGCCATGGCGGCCGTGAGGGCTGCGTGCCGCTCCTTCTGCGCCTGGGCCAGGCGCCGCTGCTGGGCCTCGTAATGGCCCAGGGAGATGAACATGGCCAGCGTGCGCTGCACGAAGGTGGCAGGGTGGCGGATCATGAGCCGGCGCAGCGCGCGCAGTTCGCGGATCAGCTCGGGCGCAGCCACGATGTAGCCCACGCGCAGGCCCGGCGCCAGGCTCTTGGACAGGCTGCCCACGTAGATCACGCGGTTGCTGCGGTCCAGGCTCTTGAGCGCCGGAATGGGCTGGCCGTCGAAGCTGCTCTCGCTCTCGTAGTCGTCCTCGATGAGGATGATGTCGTGCGCCTCGGCCATCTCCAGCAGCGCCTCGCGTCGCGCCAGCGGCATGGTCACGCCCGTGGGGCATTGGTGGCTGGGGGTCACGTAGAGGTAGTCGAGCTGGCGCAGCAGCGGCGTGACCGGCAGGCCCTGGCCGTCCACCGGCAGCGGGATGACCTGGGAGGTGCGGCTGCTGAAGATGTTGCGCGCGTCGGGGTAGCCGGGCTCCTCGATGCCCACGGCCGTGCCCTCGCGCATCAGCAGGTCGGCCACCATGTAGAGGGCGTGCTGCGCACCCACGGTAATGATCAGCTCGTCGGCCGAGGCCCAGACGCCGCGGCGCGGCAGGATCTTGGTCTGCACCTGCTGGATCAGCATCTCGTCGTCGCGCGCGATCTGGTCGGGCGCCCACTGGCGTATGTCCAGCACGCCCAGGGCCTTGAGGCAGCATTCGCGCCAGGCGGCCGTGGGAAACAGCTCCTTGTCGAACTGGCCGTACAGGAAGGGATAGGGGTAGCGCTGCCAGTCCTCTTCCTTGACGATGCTGCGCTGCTGGCTGGGCAGCAGCCACAGGCGCCGCGACCAGTCGGTGCGGCGGCCTTCGCCAGGGGTGGTGCTGGCCGCAGCGCCGCCCGGCGTGCGCCCCTTGAGTACGTCGGGATGGATGAAGTGGCCCTTGCGCTGGCGGCTCAGCAAAAAGGCTTCCTCGGCCAGCTGCTGGTAGGCCAGCACGACGGTGATGCGTGCCACGCCCAGGTGGCGCGCCAGCTCGCGGCTGGAGGGAATGGATTCGCCGGGTGCGAGGATGCCCGAGAGGATGGCATCGACCAGCATCTCGCGGATCTGGCCCTGCAGGCTCAGGGAGGGGCGGGCGCTGCGGCGAAACAGCTGCCCCCACATGGCGCCCTCGGGCGGTTGCGGCTGCGTGGCCGCGCGCTTGTCTGTCATGTCTTGTCGTTCCCGCCGCTGCGGCGGGCCGCTCGCTGTGTTTGTCTCCCGCGCAGGTGCAGGGCAGGGCCTGCATCCGCGACCGGCCAATATAGGCCAGCGCGGTGCGCCACGGGGCCCGGAGTTTGCGATGGTTGCAATTTTTGCGGAGAGGCCAGAAATTGATATACAATCGTTGTCTTGGCGGCTGTAGCTCAGCTGGATAGAGTACTTGGCTACGAACCAAGGGGTCGTGGGTTCGATTCCTGCCAGCCGCACCAAAACGACAAGCCTCAGAACTGCAAAGTTCTGAGGCTTTTTCGTTTCAGGCGCCCGCACAGAGGCCGTGGCAATGGTTCAGGCGCTGGTCAACGGTTATTTTTCGATATTTTCATGGTTTTCCGTAAGCGTTCAAAAAGCACGCTATAATTCAAAGCTTGGCGGCTGTAGCTCAGCTGGATAGAGTACTTGGCTACGAACCAAGGGGTCGTGGGTTCGATTCCTGCCAGCCGCACCAAAACGACAAGCCTCAGAACTGCAAAGTTCTGAGGCTTTTTCGTTTGTGCTCAGTTGGTGTCGCGGTTTTTTCGGCGTCTTCGCCTGCTGCGGTGATCTGTGTGAAGATCAGCTCCCTATGAGCAAGGCTTTCACCAAGGAATCCGACGGCGACGACGATGATGAAGTCGGCCTGCCGCCCTTGCCGCCGGGCGGCAAGAACTACATCACGCCCCAGGGCTTCGCGCGGCTGAAGACGGAGCTGCTGGACCTGATCGACAACGAGCGCCCGCGCATCGTGGAGATCGTGCACTGGGCGGCCAGCAATGGCGACCGCTCCGAGAACGGCGACTATCTGTACGGCAAGAAGCGCCTGCGCGAGATCGACCGGCGCATCCGCTTTCTGACCAAGCGGCTGGAGATCGCCGAGGTGGTCGATCCCTCCGTGCATGCCGGCAGCGAGCAGATCTACTTCGGCGCCACCGTCACCTATGTCGATGACGAGGGCGAGGAGCGCACCATCACCATCATGGGCATCGACGAGGCCGACAGCGCACGCCAGCAGGTCAGCTGGATCGCACCCGTCTCTCGCGCCCTGCTCAAGGCCCGTGTGGGCGACGAGGTGGCCCTGCCCACACCCGCAGGTGTGCGCACGCTGGAAGTGCTGGAAGTCACCTACCCGGAGCCGGGCAGCGCCGCCGGGTGAGCGTTCAGGGCTGCAGTTTCTGCAGCAGCTCCAGCGTGGGATAGCCGTCGGCCACCAGGCCCTGGCTTTGCTGGAACTGGCGCAGGCCCGCGCGCGTGGCCGGGCCCATCACGCCATCGGCCGTCCCGGCTGAAAATCCCCGTTCGTTGAGCGCGGCCTGCAAGGCGCGCAACTGGTCGCGCGACAGCGGTGCCAGATCGCGCGGCCAGGCCGCCTGCACGCCCGGGCCGCCGGCCAGTTGCTGCGACAGCAGGCCCACGCCCAACGCGTAATTCACGGAGTTGTTGTAGCGCAGGATGGTGCGGAAGTTGGCTCCCACCATGAAGGCCGGCCCGCGCGCGCCGGCCGGTGCGATCACGCTGGCATCGGCCATGGCGGGCAGGGCGGGGCCGTCCACGGCCTGCACGCCCTCGGCCGCCCATTGCGCGCTGTCCTGGCGCACGCTGGTCTCGGCGCGTGCATGGTCAAAGCCTGCCGGCAGGCGCACTTCCACGCCCCAGGGCTCGCCCGTCTTCCAGCCCGAATGGGCCAGGTAGTTTGCCGTGGAGGCCGTCACATCGGGCAGGCTGCCCCAGATATCGCGGCGGCCATCGCCATCGGCATCCACCGCATAGGCCAGGAACACGGAGGGCAGGAATTGCGTGTGGCCCATGGCACCCGCCCAGGAGCCGATCATGTGGGCCGCATCGATATCGCCGTTGTCGATGATGCGCAGGGCTGCGAGCAGCTCCTTTTGCGCCCAGGCGGCGCGCCGGCCGTCAAAGGCCAGCGTGGCCAGCGCATCGACCGTGGGGAAGTTGCCGAAGTTGCCGCCGAAATTGCTTTCCATGCCCCAGATGGCGGCGATCACCTCGGCCGGCACGCCATAGCGCTGGCTGGCCGACTGCAGCGGTGCAGCCGCTTCGCGCAGCTTGGCGCGGCCCTGGGCAATGCGCTGGGCCGATACGGCGCTGTCCAGGTACTGCCAGGGCGTGCGCGTGAATTCAGGCTGCGAGCGGTCCAGCTGCACCGCGCGGCGCTGCAGCCGGGCAGGCTCCAGCGCGCTGCGCACGGTTTTCTCCGAGATGCCGGCGTCCAGCGCCTTGCGCGCGAAATCCCGCTTCCATGCTTCGAAGCTGGTGGCCTCGGCCTGCTGGGCGGCGTCCGGCGCGGTGGCCGGTTCGGGCTGCACGGGCGCGGCAGGCGCCGTGGGGGCCGGCATGGAGGGCGGCACCGTGACCGGCGCAGGCGCCGGCCGGGACGCGCAGCCGGCCAGCAGCACGGCGGCCAGGGCGGTGGCCAGGGCGGTGGCCAGGGCGGCACGGTTGAGCGCGGCGGGATGGCGGGCGGTGGGAAAAGCTTGGGCAGTGGCGTGTGCGGCGGCTTGGGCGGTGGCGTGTGCGTGGTGCATCCGGCCATTGTCTCCGCTGCGCCCCGGCTCGGAGTGCAACACGGTGTTTCTGCATTGGGCGTGCGGGGCCGCTATGCTGTGCGGCCATGACCGCCATCGCTCCGCCGCCATCATCATCCCCGGTTCTGCACGATGCCGCGCTGGCCCTGCGCGCCTTGCTGCCGCCCGGCCGGCGCTGGCTGGTGCTGACGGGCGCGGGTTGCAGCACGGGCTCCGGCATTCCGGACTACCGGGATCTGGAAGGCCAGTGGAAGCGCCCCCAGCCGGTGACGCTGCAGGCCTTCATGGGCAGCCATGCCACGCGCCAGCGCTATTGGGCGCGCAGCCTGCTGGGCTGGCCCGTGATGGCGCAGGCCAGGCCCGGCCAGGCCCACGCGGCACTGGCGCAGTTGCAGCAGCGCGGATGGATCGAAGGCCTGGTCACCCAGAATGTGGACGGCCTGCATACGGCAGCGGGCAGCGATGGCGTCATCGACCTGCACGGCCGCATCGCCGCCGTGCGCTGCATGGGCTGCGGCACCGGCATGGAGCGCGCCGTGCTGCAGGCCATGCTGCTGGAGCGCAACCCCGGCTGGGCCGGCCTGAGTGCCCAGGCCGCGCCCGACGGTGATGCCGATCTGGAGGGGCGCGACTTCAGCCGCTTCGACGTGCCGGCCTGCCCGCACTGCGGCGGCGTGCTCAAGCCCGACGTGGTGTTCTACGGGGAAGGCGTGCCCAGCCAGCGGGTGCAGGCCGTGCGCGCCATGCTGCAGCAGGCCGGCGGGCTGCTGGTCGCCGGTTCTTCGCTGATGGTGTATTCAGGCCTGCGCTTCGTGCATGAGGCCGTGGCCCAGGGCAAGCCGGTGGCCGCCATCAACCAGGGCCGCATGCGCTCCGAGGATTTGCTGGCCCTCAAGATCGAGCAGGACTGCGGCCCGTTGCTGCAGCAGCTGGTCCAGGACCTGGCGCAATGAAAAAGCCCCGCAGGAGCGGGGCAGTGTTCAGGGGATGACGCGCGATGCGCGCACCACCGAGTGCACGCGGCGCAGGTTGCGCAGCGCGGACTCCACCTGCTGGTTGTCGTGCACCGAGATCACGAAGCACAGGTCCGTGGTGCTCATGGCGGCCTCGTCGGCCATGTCCACGCGCAGGATGTCCACCTCGGCGCCGGCCAGCTCGGCGGCCACGCGCGCGAGCACGCCCTTGCCGTTGTTGACGGTGACCACGATGCGTGCCTCGAACAGGCGCGCGGCATCCATGTCATCGGCCCACTCGACCACGATGAAGCGGTCCCTGTCCTTTTCCTGCAGGCGCTGCGCGATCTTGCACTGCGCATGGTGGACGATCAGGCCTTCGCCGCTGCCCAGGTAGCCCACGATGGGGTCGCCCGGCACGGGGCGGCAGCATTGCGCGTAGTGGATGGAGCCCTGGTTGGAGCCGTCCAGCAGCACGGCACCCTGGAAGGGGCGGTTGCTGGAGTTGAAGCGTTCGCGTGTGAGCAGCAGGGCGTCGGGCCGGTGGCCGTGGCGCGCCATCAGCGCCGTCAGGCGCGAGGCCACCAGCGACGCAATGCGCCGGCCCATGCCGATGTCCACCATCAGGTCGGCGCGGCTGCGGCTGCCGGCCATGCGTAGCACCTCGTCCCATAGTGCCTGGTTGGCCTCGTCGGCCGGCGGCACGGCATCCATGCCTTCGGCACGCATGGCCTGGGCCAGCAGGTTCTCGCCCAGGCGGGCCGATTCGCTTTGCGCGGCCGACTTCAGGTAGTGGCGGATCTTGGAGCGCGCGCGGCCCGTCTTCACGAAGCCCAGCCAGGCCGGGTTGGGCGTGGCGTCCTCGGAGGTGACGATCTGCACCACGTCGCCGCTCTTGAGTTCGGTGCGCAGCGGCACTTCCTCGTTGTTGATCCGGGCGGCCGTCATGTGGTTGCCGACCTTGCTGTGGATGGCATAGGCGAAGTCCACCACGGTGGCGCCGCGCGGCATGGCCATGATCTCGCTCTTGGGCGTGAACACGTAGACGGCGTCGGGGAACAGGTCCACCTTGACGTGGTCCCAGAACTCGGCCGCATCGCGCGTCTCGTTCTGGATGTCCAGCAGCGACTGCAGCCACTGCGTGCCCAGCTGCTCGGAATCGTGGCCGGGCTGGGCCTTGTACAGCCAGTGCGCGGCGACGCCGGCCTCGGCGACGATGTGCATTTCCTCGGTGCGGATCTGGAACTCGATGTTCACGCCCGAGGGGCCCACCAGCGTGGTGTGCAGCGACTGGTAGCCATTGTTCTTGGCAATGGCGATGTAGTCCTTGAAGCGGCCCGGCATGGGCTTGTACATCTGGTGCAGCACGCCCAGCGCGGTGTAGCAGTCGATCACGCGCGGCAGGATGACGCGAAACCCGTAGACGTCCGTCACCTTGGCAAAGCTCAGCTGGTTCTTCTCCATGCGCAGATAGAGCGAATACAGCGTGCTTTCGCGCCCGGCCAGGCGTGCCTGCAGGCCTGCGCCGGCGAACTCCGCATTGACCTCGTCCTGCACGCGCTGGACCAGGTCGCGGCGGCGCTTGCGCGAGCGGGCGATGGCCTTTTCCAGCGTGGCATAGCGCCAGGGGTGCAGGTGGCGGAAGGCCAGGTCCTGCAGCTCGCGGTAGGTCTGGTTCAGGCCCAGGCGGTGGGCGATGGGTGCGTAGATCTCCAGCGTCTCCGACGAGATGCGGCCCCACTTGTTGCGCGGCATGTCGCCCATGGTGCGCATGTTGTGGGTGCGGTCGGCCAGCTTGATCAGGATGACGCGCACATCGCGCGCCATGGCCAGCAGCATCTTGCGGAAGGACTCGGCCTGGTTTTCCTCACGCGTGTTGAACTGCAGCTTGTCCAGCTTGGTGAGGCCGTCGACCAGCTCGGCTACGTCCTGCCCGAAGCGCTGGGCGAGGTCCGCCTTGGTGACGCCGCAGTCTTCCATCGCATCGTGCAGCAGCGCGGCCATCAGGGCCGGGGCGTCGAGCTTCCAGCTCGCGCACAGCGCGGTGACGGCAATGGGATGGGTGATGTAGGGTTCGCCGCTGCTGCGCCACTGGTCGCTGTGGGCCAGGTCGGCAAAGGCATAGGCTTCGCGCACCTGCTCGATGCTGGTGGCATCCAGGTAACCCAGGTGCTCCATCAGTCCGGCAAAGGCATTGGCCGACACGCTCGCTGCCTGCTCTGCAGACATGCGCTCGGGCCGGGGTGTCGGTACGGGATCAGAGGGGGCTGTGAACGAAGTCAAGGCCGCTTTCATGACTTAAATGTAGCGTGCATGCGGGTTTGTGCAGGCTTCATGTAAAAAAAGCACCGCTGTGCGGTGCTCTTTGTGGGGCCATTGTGTTGCTTTGCAGCAAATCAGCCCGGAACCTTCTTCAGCATCTCCAGGCCGACCTTGCCTTCTGCGATCTCGCGCAGGGCGGTGACACCGGGCTTGTTCTTGGTTTCGATCCTGGGCGTGTGGCCCTGGCTCAGCATGCGGGCGCGGTAGGTGGCGGCCAACACGAGCTGGAAGCGGTTAGGGATCTGCTCCAGGCAGTCTTCAACAGTGATGCGTGCCATCAGGATCTCCGGGAAACGTCAGTTGGGTACAGAAATATTGAGAGACTCGAAGGTCTCTGCGCGGCGGCTGCGCTGAGCCGCATACTTGAGGCGCTGAGCGTGGATGATCGTCTTGAGATCAAACAGTGCGCTCTCGAACAATTCGTTGATTATAACGAAGTCGAATTTCGCCACCTGGGCCATCTCCTCGGCCGCGTTCGTCAGGCGCAGTTCGATCACCTCGGGCGCATCCTCGCCCCGGTTTTCCAGGCGTGCGCGAAGCTCGTCCCAGCTGGGCGGCAGGATGAAGATCAGAACGGCGTTCGGAAACGCTTCCTTGACCTGCAGCGCGCCCTGGTAGTCGATCTCCAGCAGCACGTCGGTGCCGACCTGGATGCGCTCTTCCAGCGCCTTCTTGGCCGTGCCGTAGCGGCGGCTGTGCACATTCGCCCATTCGACGAAGGCGTTGTTCGACACCATGGTGTCGAATTCCTGGTCGGAGACGAAGTAGTACTCGCGGCCGTGCTTTTCCTGGCCACGCGGCGCGCGGGTGGTGTGGGAGACTGAGGGCGAGACGCGCGCATCGAACTCGCGCAAGGCTCGCACCAGGCTGGACTTGCCGGCCCCGCTGGGGGCCGAGACGACAAAGAGGTTTCCGGGGTAATCCATGGATTTGTGCGCAGTTTGGTTACGCATGGGCATCTGTGATGGGCTTATTCGATGTTCTGCACCTGCTCGCGCATCTGCTCGATCAGCACCTTCATGTCCACGCTGATGCGGGTCAGCTCCAGCGTGGCGGACTTGGAGCCCAGCGTGTTGGCTTCGCGGTGCAGTTCCTGGATCAGGAAATCCAGGCGCTTGCCGATCTCGCCGCCCTTCTTGAGCAGGCTCTGGATCTCGTCCAGGTGCGAGTCCAGGCGGGTGACTTCTTCCGCCACGTCGATGCGGATGGCAAAGGCCGTGGCCTCGGTCAGGGCGCGGTCCTGGGCGGCTTCGGGCGCCACGGCGCCTTCGGCCAGGGCCATCGCTTCCTTCCAGCGCTCCATGAAGCGCTGGCGCTGCTGCTCCACAAGCTGGGGCACCAGGGGCGTGGCGTCTGCCGCGAGCTTGCGCAACTGGGCGATGCGGTCCAGCAGCATGGTGGCCAGGCGCTTGCCTTCGCGGGCGCGGGCTTCCAGCAGTTCGGTCAGGGCCTGCTCTGCCAGCGTGGGCAGCACGCTGCTCCAGTCGATGGCCGAGTTGGCGCCGCCGCTGGCCAGGCGCAGTGCGTCGGAGACGGACAGGCTGCGAGCGTCGGGCAGCCATGACTGGACGGTGTCCTGGAGCATGGCCAGGCGCTGCAGCATGGCGGTGGAGGGGTCGGGCAGGGAGTTGCCGTCGTCGTTGTCGATGGCGGCGCGCACTTCGACCTTGCCGCGCTTGAGGCGGGCGGTCAGAAGGGCCCGCAGGGCCGGCTCATGGGCGCGCAACTCGTCGGGCAGGCGGAACGAAAGATCCAGGAAGCGGCTGTTGACCGAGCGGATCTCCAGACCGAGCCGGCTGTTGCGGCCCGACGCTCCACCATCTTCTGCGGACGCGCCGTGCTGGGCACTGGCGTATCCGGTCATGCTGTAAACTGGCATTGGACTTTTGATGGATGCTTGCAATTGCCCGATTATCCGGGTTTCGCCTCATCCCTGAGACTCACCGGAGAAAAATGTCTTCCAAGATCAAGCCGGCGCCATTGCCGCCAGGCAGCACGATCGGCGGCTATCGGGTGGTGCGCAGGCTTGCTTCCGGCGGTTTCGGCGTCGTTTACCTGGCCTTGGATGCAGAGGGCAAGCAGGTTGCGATCAAGGAATACCTGCCCGCATCGCTGGCCACCCGTGCCCCCGGAGAGCTGCAGCCCGCCGTGGCTCCCGAAAAGCTTTCACTGTACCGCCTGGGCCTCAAGAGCTTCTTCGAGGAAGGGCGTTCCCTTGCACAGATCTCGCACGCTTCCGTGGTCAGCGTGCTCAATTTCTTTCGCGAGAACGAAACCGTCTACATGGTGATGAACTACCTGGAGGGTGCCACCCTGCAGGACTTCGTTGTCACCGCGCGCGAGCTCAAGGCCGAGAAGGTGTTCCGCGAATCGACCATCCGCTCGCTGTTCGACGAGGTGCTGCGCGGCCTGCGCATCGTGCACCAGCACAAGATGCTGCACCTGGACATCAAGCCGGCCAACATCTTCATCACCAATGATGACCGCGCCGTGATGATCGACTTCGGCGCGGCGCGCGAGGTGCTGTCCAAGGAAGGCAACTTCATCCGCCCCATGTACACCCCGGGCTTTGCCGCGCCCGAGATGTACCGCCGCGATGCGTCGCTCGGCCCCTGGACCGACATCTACGCGATTGGCGCCTGCATCTATGCCTGCATGCAGGGCTTTCCGCCCAACGAGGCGCCGCAGCGCCAGGACAAGGACCGGCTCACGCTGGCGCTGACCAAGCTGCGCGGCGTGTACTCGGACAACCTCATCGAAGTCGTCGAGTGGTGCATGGCCATGGACCCGGGTTCGCGCCCGCAGTCGGTGTTTGCGCTGCAAAAGGAATTGAGCCGCGAGGGTGAGCGCCGCTACACCAAGCTCAGTGTCTCCGAACGCATGCGCCTGCAACTGGACACGCTGGTGACCGACGCCAAGAAGAACATGCAGAAGATCAGCGGCGCGGCAGGCCTGCCGGCCGTCGGCCAGGAGCGCAAGCCATGAGGTTTTCGGTATTTCAGCTGAGCCGCCGCGGCGGCCGGGCGCTCAATGAAGACCGCATGGGCTACTGCTACACGCGGGAGGCCGTGCTCTTCGTGCTGGCCGACGGCATGGGCGGCCATCCCGAAGGCGAGGTCGCCGCGCAGCTGGCGCTGCAGGTGATGTCCGTGCATTTCCAGCGCCAGGCCAAGCCGCTGCTGGACGATCCGCAGGGCTTTCTGGTCGATGCGCTGCTGCACGCGCACCGGCAGATCCTGCGCTACGCCAGCGCCAAGGGCATGATCGATACGCCGCGCACCACGCTGGTGGCGGCCGTCATCCAGAAGGGCAAGATCACCTGGATCCACTGCGGCGACTCGCGCCTGTACCTGGTGCGCGGTGGCGAGCTGCTGGTGCGCACGCGCGACCACTCCTATCTGGAGATGGGCGAGATCGCCGCGCAGCTCAAGACATCCAGCCGCAATGTGCTGTTCACCTGCCTGGGCTCGCCGTCCAAGCCCATCTACGACGTGACCGAGCCGCGCCGGCTGGAGCAGGGCGACAAGCTGCTGCTGTGCTCCGACGGCCTGTGGGGCAGCGTGGACGAAGGGCACCTGATGCGCACCCTGCACGGCCGCACCGTGTCCCAGGCCATCCCCCAGCTGGTGGAAACGGCGCTGCGCAACGCGGGCGATGCCAGCGACAACGTCACGGCCATCGCCATGGAGTGGGAGACGCCCGACGCCTTCGAGTCCACCATGGGCATCTCCACCCAGGACATCGAGAACGACGCGTTTGAATCCACGATCCAGGGGGGGCCAATCGAAGACCTGGAAGATGAGCTGGATGACGCCGCCATCGAGCGCTCCATCGCCGAGATCAACGAGGCGATACGCCGCTCGGCCGAGCGCCAGTTCAAGCGCTGAACGCCGCTGCCGGCCCGCAGCAGCGGTGCCGGTGGCGCGCATGGACTACCGAACCTATTGACGACAAAGGGCGCACGGGCGCCCGACTGGATTTCTACGATGAAGATTGTGTTGGCCTCCAACAACCGCGGCAAGCTCGCCGAGCTGCAAGCCATGTTCGCCCCGCTGGGCGTTGAACTGATTCGCCAGGGCGACCTGTTCGAGGGCGAGGCGCCCGAGCCGCATTGCACCTTCGTGGAGAACGCGCTGTCCAAGGCCCGCTTCGCGGCCGAGCGCACGGGCCTGCCCGCCATTGCCGACGACGCCGGCATGTGCGTCTCGCACTTCGGCGGCCTGCCGGGCGTGGACACGGCCTACTACTGCACGCAGTTCGGCTACGAGAAAAGCGACGACAACAACGTGCGCGCCCTGCTGGAGCAGATGCAGGGCGTGGCCGACCGCCGTGCCGCCATGGTCAGCACCCTGGTGGGCGTGCGCAGCGCCAGGGACCCCGAGCCGCTGATCGCCATGGGCCGTGTGCTCGGCGAGATCACCACCGAGCGCCGTGGCACGCAGGGCTTCGGCTTCGACCCCGTGATGTACATCCCCGAGCTGGGCCAGACCTTTGCCGAGATGGACCCGGCCGTGAAGCACGCGCATAGCCACCGCGGCCGCGCCACGCTGCAGATGATCGAACTCGTGCGCGAGCGCTGGGTGCGATGATTCCCATCCAGCCCCAGGATTCGGCCTCCGGCGCCCAGGCCGCCGTGCAGCGCGACATCCAGCACTACATGCGCCCCGGCACGCTGCAGCTGGGCAGCCTGCCGCCGCTGTCGCTGTATGTGCACCTGCCCTGGTGCATTCGCAAGTGCCCGTACTGCGACTTCAACTCGCACGAGCACGGCCGCGACGGCCCCGAGCTGCCCGAAGACCGCTACATCGACGCTCTGGTCGCCGACCTGGAGAGCGCGCTGCCGCTGATCTGGGGCCGCACCGTGCACAGCATCTTCATCGGCGGCGGCACGCCCAGCCTGTTCGCGCCCGAGTCCATCGACCGGCTGCTGGCCGCCATCCGCGCGCGCCTGCGCATGGAGGCCGACTGCGAGATCACCATGGAGGCCAACCCCGGCACCTTCGAGACCGACCGCTTCCGCGCCTTCCGCGCGGCCGGTGTCACGCGGCTGTCCATTGGCGTGCAGAGCTTTGACGACCGCCTGCTGCAGGCCGTGGGCCGCGTGCACGACGGCGCCCAGGCGCGTGCGGCTGTGCGCGAGGCGGCCGACAGCTTCGAGACCTTCAACATCGACCTGATGTACGCGCTGCCCGGCCAGACCGAACTGGACCTGGCGCGGGACCTGGACGTGGCCATGTCCTTCGCCCCGCCGCACCTGTCGGTCTATCACCTGACCATCGAGCCCAATACGTATTTCGCCAAGTTTCCGCCGGCCATCCCCGAGGACGACCTGGCCTACGACATGCTGGACCGCATCACCGCGCGCACCGCTGCCGCGGGCATGCAGCGCTACGAGATCTCGGCCTATGCGCGTGAGGGCCACCAGTGCTGGCACAACCGCAACTACTGGCAGTTCGGCGACTACCTGGGCATAGGCGCGGGCGCGCACAGCAAGCTCAGCTTTGCGCACCGCATCGTGCGCCAGGTGCGCTTTCGCGATCCCGCGCGCTACATGGACCAGGCCCTGGCCGGCGCGCCGCTGGCGCAGGACGGCGAGGTGCGCCGTGCCGACCTGCCCTTCGAGTACATGCTCAACGCGCTGCGCCTGCGCGAAGGCTTTGCGCTGCAGGACTTCATGGAGCGCACGGGCCTGCCGCTGTCGTCCATCGCCAAGGGGCTGGACGCCGCACAGGCCAAGGGCCTGATCACGCGCGACCTGGGCCGGGTGGTGCCTACGGAGCGGGGCTTTGACTTCCTCAGCGACCTGCAGGAGCTGTTCCTGGCCGAGTGAGCGGGCCAACGACCATTGAAAAAGGACGCCTCGGCGTCCTTTTTTCATCCAGCGCCACCGCGCAATCGGCCGGCGATCAGCCGCAGCGCACGGCCACGATGCGGCCTGTGCCGTCGACCACCAGGTTCAGGCGTTCCTGGTTGAACTCCATCGTCGTTGGCTGGCCTTCGCGCAGCACGCGGGCCATGTAGGCGCCCGACTGCTTGCGGGCGGCCTCCAACGTGGCCGATGTATTGCTCTTGCCCACGAAGGACTGCGCCGATGCCGCATTGCAGACCTGCACGGGGCGCGGTGCCGGTTGCGCCCCACCGCCGCTGCTGCCACCAAAAGGATTGCTCATGCCGGCGCAGCCTGCCACCAGGGTGGTGGCGCCCAGCAGGGCCAGGGCGGCAAGGCGGCGTTGGAGGGCGGGGGCGGTCATCGGCATGGTCTGTCTCCTCGATTCATGGGGTGTTGCTGCGCAGTATCAGGGCGGGCGCGGGCGCGCTGCCTCGGACAATGCCGCATACCTTAGCCGGGCTGAGCCGGGCCAAGGCGAAGCCGAAGGCATGCGGAAGTAACAGGTGGCAGCAAAGGCTTCAGCGCCGCGCGCTGCGGCCTTCCGCGGGGGCGTGGTGGAAGACCGTGGCCTCCATGCCCATGGCGCGTATCTTGGCCGCCGCCTGATCGGCGCTGCGCTGCTTTGCAAAGGGGCCCGAGCGCACGCGCACGATCTCGCCCTTGTTGCTGTGCAGGGTCTGGCTGAGCGTGGGCAGCTTGGCTTTCTCCAACCGCTCCACCACGCGCCCGGCATTGCCAGCTTCAGAGAACACGCCGATGTTGATGTAGTAGTTGCCCGGCTCCAGAGCCGCCGAGGCGGCCTTGGCAGGTGCCGGGGCCTTTGCGACGGGTTCGGCGGGCTTGGCGGGCTTGGCTGGTTTGGTTTCAGCCGCCACCTTGGAGGGCTTGGCGGGCGCTGGCGTGGCTGCGTGCACGGACGCTGGCGCAGGTGCAGATGCAGGCGCAGGTGCTTTGGCTGGCACCAACGCGGCCTTGACGGGAATGGCTGCCGCTGCAGTGGCCGCGACGGCACCCGCGGCGCCGGTCGCTGCCACTCCGGGCATGGGTTCGACCGTGCCGGAGACGGTGCTGCCGGCAGCGGGCAAGGGCGCTTGCGGATCAGGGCGCGCCTCGGTCTGGGCAACCGGCTCTTGCGGCTGGGGTATGGGGGCGGGTGCGGGTGCGGGCGCCGGTTCCGTCCTTGGCGTTTCAACGGCAGGTACGGCTGCGGCGGGCGTTGGCGCCACGGCTGGTGCAACTGGCGAAACTGGTGCAGCGGCCGGTATGGATTCGGACGGAGTCACCTCGGTCTGTGCCGCCATGAAATGTGGCATGCCCGACATCGCCCAGATGCCTGCACCGGCAGCGGCGGCAAGCACCGCACCGGCCGCCACGGCCAGGCGCTTGCGCAGGGGCGTGGCCGCGCGGCGGGCCAGGCGTTCGTGCGCTGCGGCCATGTTGGGGGCCTCGCCAATGGCTTGCAGCGTGTGGCGGCGCACATGGTGCCAGTACAGGGCATTGGCGCCCAGGCCGGGAATGGCAATGGCCAGCAGGATCAGCGTGGCATCGATGCCGTGGGCAATCGCCGGGGGCAGGCCCAGCGCGGGGCGCAGCAGCAGGCCCCAGACCAGGCCCGTGCCGCCGGCGGCCAGCGCATAGAGGCCGCCCTCTTGCCACAGCCCGCGCAGCCCGCACCAGGGCAGGGTGAACAGGCCTGCGGCCAGATTCCAGGTAGGCAAGGGCTTGCCCAGCGCGTCGAAGCGCTCGAACAGGCGCAGGTAGTAGTCGCGTGAGGGCTCGCCAATCAGGCTGGCGTACAGGCCCGGCATCAGGCCGGTGCCCTGTCCGCCCGTGAAGCTGGTGACGCCGGCATGTGCGCCGGCGCCTGCCCGCTCGTTGGGGGCAGCGGCGTCATCGCCGTGCTGCAGCGCATAGGCTGCGGCGGCGAAGGCGCTCGCTATCGAGGGCGGCAGTTTGCTGGGGCTCTTGGCAGAGTCGGCCGTGTCGGGCCTGCTGGCACTGCCGGGCTCGGCAAAGGCGGGCTCCTGCCGGGCAGGGGCCGCCTGCCTTCCGAAGTCGATGGTGGCGGGAGGTGCTGAGATGGCGTCTTCCGATGGGGCGGGCATGTCAGCAATTGTGTCATGCACTCATGGCTGTCGGAATCACGACATTCGGGCGGATCGATCGGGTGAATCAATCGGTCAGACCAATCGCGCAGATCAATCGCGCAGATCAATCGGGCCGATCCATCGGCCCCGATCGATCTGCCGTTGCCATCAGGCCTGGCGCGCGGGCAGCACGGTGGCGCGGCACTCGCCGAAGCCGATGCGCGCGGCGCCCGGCTTCTCGCACCAGCCGCGCAGGATCACGGCATCGCCATCCTGCAGGAAGGTGCGGCTCTCGCCATTGGCCAGCGCCACGGGCTTCTTGCCGCCTTCGGTCAGCTCCAGCAGCGCACCGGCCTCGCTGGAGGTGGGGCCGGACAGCGTGCCCGTGCCCAGCAGGTCACCGGGCTGCAGGTCGCAGCCGTTGACGCTGTGGTGGGCCACCAGCTGGGCCATGGTCCAGTAGGCGTGGCGGTAGCTGGTGTGGGTGATCTGCTGGGCGGCCTGGCCTTCGGCGCGCATGCGGCCGGTCTCCAGCGCCACGCTCAACTGCACGTCGAACGCGCCGCGCTCGGAATTGGCGGCCGAGCTCAGGTAGGGCAGGGGCTGGGGATCGGCGGCGGGCCGCGTGAAGGCCGTGCGGTAGGGCTCCAGCGCCTCCAGCGTCACGACCCAGGGCGAGACCGTGGTGGCGAAGTTCTTCGACAGGAAGGGGCCCAGCGGCTGGTATTCCCAGGCCTGGATGTCGCGCGCCGACCAGTCGTTGAGCAGGCACAGGCCGAAGATGTGGTTCTCTGCCTCGTCCATGGAAATCGCCTCGCCCCAGGCGTTGCCGGCGCCGGTGTAGATGCCCATCTCCAGCTCATAGTCCAGGCGTGCGCAGGGCTTGAGCGCGGGTGCGGCGGCGTCGGGTGCCTTCAGCTGGCCCATGGGGCGGCGGAAGTCCACGCCCGACACGCGCAGGCTGGACGCACGGCCGTGGTAGCCAATCGGCACCCACTTGTAGTTTTCCATCAGCGGGTTGTCCGGGCGGAACAGCTTGCCGACGTTGGTGGCGTGGTGCACCGAGGTATAGAAGTCCGTGTAGTCGCCGACCTGGGCCGGCACCGTGTACTCCACGTCGGACTGGGCCACCAGGCAATCCTGCAGGGCCGCCTGTGCGGCAGCGCCTTCGCGCAGCGCGCGCGACAGCGCCAGGCGCAGGGCCGACCAGGCGGCCGGACCCATGGCCATGAAGCCGTTCAGGTGCTGCTGCGAAGCGGCTTCCAGCTGCGGCTGCACGGCATCGCCCAGCGCCTTGATCGCGCTTGCGCGCGCCAGGTCCAGCACCTGGTCGCCAATGGCCACGCCGCCGCGCCAGGCCTCCTGGCTGCCTGCGCGGCGGAACACCGCAAACGGCAGGTTCTGGATGGGAAAGTCGCTGGCGCCGGTATTGGCCGAGGCCACCCAGCTGCGCAGGCCTGCGTCATGGGTTTCGTTCAAGGACATCTGTCTCTCCTGGTTGGGTTTGTCTGTCGTTGGTATGAAAAGGTGTTTGGCGGGGCAGGGCGAGGCGTGGCGGGGTCAGGCGGCGGCAAAGCCGCCGTCCATGTTCCAGTGTGCGCCGCGCACCTGGGCGGCCTGCTCGCTGGCCAGGAAACCGGCCAGCGCCGCCACCTGCTCCACGGTCACGAAGGCCTGGGAGGGCTGCTTGGCGCCCAGCAGCTGGCGCGCCGCCGCGTCGGCATCCAGCCCCTCGCGCGCTGCCAGCGCATCGATCTGCCGTTGCACCAGCGGCGTCAGCACCCAGCCGGGGCAGATGGCGTTGCAGGTCACGGGCGTGGTGGCGAACTCCAGCGCCACCGACTTGGTCAGGCCGATCAGCCCGTGCTTGCTGGCCACATAGGCCGGCTTGCGCGCCACGCCCACCAGCCCGCTGACCGAGGCGATATTGATGATGCGGCCCCAGCCGCGCTCCAGCATCTGCGGCGCGCATGCCTGGATGGCGTGGAAGGGCGCCGAGAGGTTGACGGCCAGCAGCTCGTCCCACTTGTCGGCCGGGAATTCGAGCAGCGGGCTCACATGCTGCATGCCTGCGTTGTTGACCAGGATGTCGATGGGCCCCAGCTCGGCCGCAATGCGCCGGGCCAGCGGCGCGATGGCGCTGCCGTCGCGCAGGTCCAGCCCGTAGTGGCGCACGGGCACGCCGTGGGCCTGGGCGATCTCGCGCACCAGCGCATCGGTCTCGGCAGAAGCGGCGGCCTGGCCATGCAGCGCGATGGCTGCGCCCTCGCTGGCCAGATGGCGCGCCACGGCCAGGCCGATGCCGCTGGTCGAGCCGGTGATCCAGGCCACGCGGCCCGCATGCGGGCGTGAAGCGGGGAATGAGGAAGTCGGGTTCATTTCAGGAGATCCATTTCCATATGCACGTACTCGCTGAGAAAGCGCACCCGCGCCCAGTAGATCAGCAGCCCGTCGGCGTTGCAGGCCCAGCGCAGCGCCTGCATCAGCGGCGTGCCCAGGGCCACGCCCAGGTGCTCGGCGGCCAGTTCGTCGGCTGGCGCCACGCTCAGGTGCTGGCGCGCCACGGCAATGCGCGAGGGGTCGCTGCTCAGGGCCACGGCCAGGGAGCTGCGCTCCAGCTGGGCCTCGATCTCGGGGAACAGTTGCTGCTCCAGGTACAGCTGCGACAGGCAGAACCGCGCCGCGTCATGGTCGTACACGCGCAGCAGGTGCACGTAGGCGGGGGCCATGCGGCCCACGTCGGGGAAGCCTTCGGGAATCGGCGGCAGGCAGTCGCGCCCGGTGTGCAGGGTGATCTGGCCGATGTGGGCGCCAAAGGCCACCAGCTCCTTCCAGCTGGTGGGCAGCAGAAAGGACGGCGGCTTGTAGGGCGCCGCAATCACCCGCGTGCCGCCGCGCTTGCGCGTGAGCAGCAGGCCCTCTGCCACCAGGGCGCCCAGTGCCATGCGCACCGTGGTGCGCGACACGCCATGCAGCGCCTCCAGCTCCGGCACCGTGGGAATGGCGCTGCCTACGGGCCAGGCGCCCGTGGACACCTTGCTGCGGAACAGCCGCGCCAGCTGCAGGTGCAGCTTGTCCCGGCCTTGTTGAGGGGCCGACGCGGTGGAGTTGGAGGGCATGGAGGCAATAAAGTATCTATTCAGTGCTTTTATTTTCACACAAAGCGCCAGCCCTGACAGCCTGTGCTGACGCCCATCGTTGACAAATGTCTTCAATTGAGCAGGCCGAATGACTTTTAAACTGCGGCCCTTTTTCGGTTTTTCGTTTTCGTTTTTTGAATGTTGGCCAGAGCGGCCGTTGGGTATTTCATGCAGCAGCAACATGCTTGGGAGTTTTTTCGCGCCGGTGGAGTGGACCAGGTGGTCATCCGCACCGGGCAGGACATTGCGCACATCGGCGAGCTGGACCAGAAGCTGTGGGTGGCCCTGGCCTGCCCCACGCGCGGCATCGAGTTCGACAGCGACACGCTGGACCTGATCGACGAAGACAAGGACGGCCGCATCCGCCCGCCCGAACTGATCGCCGCCTGCCAATGGGCCGTGGCGCGCGTGCGTGACCCCCAGGTGCTGGCCGATGGCGGCGACGTGCTGCAACTGTCCAGCCTGGAGCGCGACAGCGAGCAGGGCGCCCTGCTGCATGCCGAGGCCGAGCGCATGCTGGCCCTGTCCGGCCAGGCCGGCGGCGCCGCGCTGAGCCTGGCCCAGGTGCGCGAGCGCCTGGCCTCCCTGGCGGCCATGCGCTTCAATGGCGACGGCATCGTCAGCCCCGCCACCGCCGGGGACGACAAGGCGCTGGCCGCGCTGGTCGAGCGCATCGGCAAGGCCTATGGCACGGCGGCGGGCGCCGATGGCGTGGCCGGCATCGCACGCAAGCAGGCCGAGTCCTTCTATGCCGACCTGCGTTCCCTGCGCGACTGGCATGCAGGCGCCGAGGCCCTGGGCTGCGGCATTGCCGAGCGCGACCAGGCCCTGGCCGCGGCCCGCGCCGTGGACGCGGTGCAGGCCAAGGTGGACGACTTCTTCGCACGCACGCGGCTGGCCGCCTTCGACACACGCGCGCAGGACCCGCTCAACCCCTCCATCGAAGGCTATGCCGCCCTGGGCCGCGAAGTGCTGGACAGCGGCGCCCAGGCCATTGCCGCGCTGCCGCTGGCCGCCGTGGCGGCCGACCGCGCGCTGCCGCTGGCCCAGGGCGTCAACCCCGCCTGGGCCGGTGCGCTGCAGGCCCTGCGCGAGCAGGCCGTGCAGCCCGTGCTGGGCGAAGACCTGCAGGAGATCACCGCCGCGCAGTGGGAGCAGGTCAAGGCCGCGCTGCAGCCCTGCCGCCAATGGCTGGCGGCCCGGCCCGCCACGCCGCTCGATGCCCTGTCGCAACAGGAGGTGCAGGCGCTGCTGGACGGCGGCCAGGAAGCCGCGCTGCTGGACCTCATCGCCCAGGACGAGTCCGAGAAGGAACACAGCCTGCAGGCTGTGGCGCTGGAAAAGCTCATCCGCCTGCAGCGCGACCTGCTGGCGCTGCTCAACAACTTCGTCTCGTTCAGCAGCTTCTACCGGCGCGAGGGCGCGGCCTTCCAGGCCGGCACGCTCTACCTGGATGCGCGCAGCTGCGACCTGACCGTGGAAGTGAGCGACACCGCCGCCCACGCCGCGCTGGCCGGCCGTGCCAAGACCTGCCTGGCCTACTGCGAGCTGCGGCGCGAGGGCAAGAAGAAAGCCATCGTCGCGGCCTTCACGGCGGGCGATGTGGATTTTCTCTTCGTGGGCCGCAACGGCGTGTTCTATGACCGCGCGGGCAACGACTGGGACGCCACCATCGTCAAGCTCATCGAGAACCCCACCAGCATCGGCCAGGCCTTCTTCCTGCCCTACAAGAAATTCCTGCGCATGGTGGAGGAACAGGTGGCCAAGCGCGCCTCGGCCAAGGAAGAGGGCGTGACCGCCAGCCTGGGCACGCAGGCCGGCCAGCTGGTCACGGCGCCCGGCACCGCTGCGGCCAACGCCACAGCTGCTACAGCCGCCACCGCTGCGGCATCGCGCAAGACCGATGTGGGCACCGTGGCCGCCCTGGGCGTGGCCCTGGGCTCCATCAGCGCCGTGCTGGTGGGCATCTTCGGCAAGTTCATCGACCTGGGGCCCTGGATTCCCGTGGCCCTGGTCGGCCTCATCGCGGCCATCTCCGGGCCCAGCATGATGATTGCCTGGCTCAAGCTGCGCCAGCGCAGCCTGGGGCCCATCCTGGACGCCAGCGGCTGGGCCATCAACGGCCGCATGCGCATCAACCTGCCGCTGGGCCGCAGCCTCTCGCAGACCGCCAAGGTGCCGGTGGGTGCACGGCGCACGGCGGGCGACCCCTATGCGGAGGGCAACGGCCTGCGCAACACCCTGGTGGCGCTGGCCGTGGTGGCCTTGCTGGCGCTGATGGCCTGGCGCCTGCACTGGGTCGATGGCCTGCTGCCCGCCGGCTGGCAGTACGGCGCGGCACCGGCCGCTGTGCCGGCCGTGCCAGAGTCGGCACCGGCACCGGCACCGGCAGCGGCGGCTCAGTAAGTCGATGCCAAGGGGCGGGCAAGCCACTTGCCCCGCCCCGGTCGGGAAACCTCAAGGCGCGACAATAGCGCCATGACCACCCCCACCCACGTACAACGCAGTGCCGTGCCCCTGAGCACGCACGACACCACCCGCATCGACGACCTGCGCATCAAGGCCGTGCGCCCCCTGATCACCCCGGCCCTGCTGCAGGAATGGCTGCCCGCGCCCGAAGCCGCGCAGCAACTGGTGGAAACCAGCCGCGCCGCCATCTCGGACGTGCTGCAGGGCCGGGACGACCGGCTCATCGTCGTCGTCGGACCCTGCTCCATTCACGACCACGACCAGGCCATGGACTATGCGCGCCAGCTCAAGGCCCAGGCCGACGTCCTGGCTGGCGAGCTGCTCGTGGTCATGCGCGTCTACTTCGAGAAGCCCCGCACCACCGTGGGCTGGAAGGGCTACATCAACGACCCGCACCTGGACGGCAGCTTCGCCATCAACGAAGGCCTGGAAATGGCCCGCGCCCTGCTGCTGGACGTGCTGGCCCTGGGCCTGCCCGTGGGCACGGAATTCCTGGACCTGCTGTCGCCGCAATTCATCAGCGACCTGGTCAGCTGGGGCGCCATCGGCGCGCGCACCACGGAAAGCCAGAGCCACCGCCAGCTGGCCAGCGGCCTGTCCTGCCCTGTGGGCTTCAAGAACGGCACGGACGGCGGCGTCAAGGTGGCCAGCGATGCCATCCAGGCGGCCAGCGCGCCCCACGCCTTCATGGGCATGACCAAGATGGGCCAGTCCGCCATCTTCGAGACCCGCGGCAATGGCGACTGCCACGTCATCCTGCGCGGCGGCAAGCAGCCCAACTACGGCGCCGAGCATGTGCAGGCCGCCTGCGCCCTGCTGGAAGGCGCAGGCCTGCGCCCGCAGGTCATGATCGATGTCTCCCACGCCAACAGCAGCAAGCAGCACCGCCGTCAGATCGACGTGGCGGCCGACGTGGCCCAGCAGATCGCCGGTGGCGATGCCCGCATCACGGGGCTGATGATCGAAAGCCACCTGCAGGAAGGGCGGCAGGACATCGTGGACGGCCAGCCGCTGGCGCATGGCGTGTCCGTGACCGATGCCTGCATCAGCCTGGAGCAGACCGTGCCTGTGCTGGAGCAGCTGGCTGCGGCGGTGAAGGCGCGGCGGGCGAAGCTGCAGGGGTGAGCTTTTAAAGCGGGGGGGCCGCCTGGGGGCTGTTTTTTGACCCTGCCGGGCGGTTCCTTTTCGAGGCCGGGTCTCGGCCCGGCAGCCGACTGCCCTTTCTTGATTCGCCAAGAAAGGTCAGATCAAAGAAGGCGACCCGGATGTCCGCGACCCTCCGCTTCGCTGCGGGCAACCTGCGTCGTGGCGGTTGCGGGGTTTGCCGCAGAACTCGCTTTGCGCTTCGCGCGCCGCTCAAACAACTGCGGCAAGTCAGATCACGAAACAGTCCTGTCCTTCGGCAGGACTGCAACCCCGCAACCGCCACGACGCAGGCGCTGACATACGGGGTGGGAAGACCGGGGGATCGTTCTCAGGCCCGCGCTGGCCTCGGCTCCAGATTGCGCGCCGTCCCCAGCCAGGTCGCGCAATGCGTTTCATGTCCATCCTCGGCCACTGCGTACAGGTCCGCCGCGCAGATGCTGAGCACGCGGCCGGCATCCACCACGCGGCCGCGCGCCCGCAGGTGGGTGCCGCGTGCGGGCGCGAAGAGCTTCACGCTGCCGTCCACCGTGGCATTGGCCCAGCCTGGCGGTAGCACAGAGCCTGCGGCTGACACCGCCGCAAAGTCGCCCAGCGCAAAGATCGCCGTGGCCTGCAACTGGCCCGGCTGAAAGCACAGGGCATCGGCAATGGGCATCTCCAGCTCGGTGGCGCCGGGCTCGGCCCGCACGAAGCGCAGGCCCAGGGTGCGCGCCATGGGCATGGCCAGCACGGCCTTCTGCAGCGCCTGGGTGGATGGGGTGGGGTGGGTGATCGGCTCAGTCATGGCTTGTCTCCTTCGTGGTGGGTGAAGCGGCACGGCGCACGCGCGGCCAGGGCGCGGCGGGTTTGTCGGGGGTGCTGGCTGGGGCCGGTGCCATCTGCGCCAGATCCCGCTCGGCCTGGCGGGCGCGCAGCCACTGCACATGGTCCAGGGCCTGGGCGCGCTGGGCCTGCAGCGCAGCGATCTGTTCGTCTATCTCCTGCACGCGCTGCTGCACGGCATCGGCCAGGTCACCGGGGCCTATGCGCCCCGCACGCCAGGCGCGCAGGTTCTCCGCAATGCGCGGCAGCCCGAACCCCAGCGCGCGGGACATGGCGATGAACACCACCTCGCGCCGGGCCGAGCGCGGATAGTCGCGGTAGCCATTGGGCAGGCGCCGGGGCTTGAGCAGGCCCGCGCGCTCGTAGTGGCGCAGCGCGTGGATGGAGACGCCCGTGAGCTGGGCGAGTTCGGAGATCAGCATGTGCCAAGGCTAGCAAGGCTCGTGCTGGACTAGGGTTGGGAAGGGGACAGGTTTTTTCTATCGCTGTCTCTTGGCAGTCGTCTTCAAGCCGGCTGCGCTGCAGGCCTCATCACGCGGGCCGTGAACCGGGCCATGAACTCGCGCGTGACAATGCGCCCGCCCAGGGCCGTCAGGTAGTTGGCGCAGCCGTGCACCATCGAGGCGCGGTTGTCGTCGAAGGCTTTCAGCCCCAGGCGAACCACGTCTTCGCTGGATGCTTTTTTCCCGAAGGATGCGGCCTCGCCGGCGCGGGTGAAGAACGCCGTGTCGGTAGCGCCCGGGCACAACGCCAGCACGCGCACGCCGCGCGGCCGGTACTCGGCCCAGAGCGCTTCGCTGAACGAAAGGACGAATGCCTTGGTCGCGGCGTAGACCGCCATGTACGGGACCGGCTGAAACGCTGCCGTGGAGGCGATGTTGATGACGCCGCCCTGGCGCTGCTCCAGTGCGGGGAGACACAGGTGCGTCAATTCCACCAGGGCGCCCACATTCAGATCGATGGCCTCCCGCTGCATGGCCAGCGCCAGTTCATCAAACCTGCCGTGGGTGCCGAAGCCGGCGTTGTTCACCAGCAGATCCGGCAGCAGGCCCCTGGCGCTGGCGGCATCGAAGACCCGCCGGGCCGCCCCGGGTGTGGCCAGGTCCTCCACCAGGAATTCGGCGCCGGGCAATTCGCTGGCGAGCTTCTCGAGCCTGTCGCGGCTGCGCGCGATCAGCACGACTTTGGCGCCACGGCGGGCAAGTTCCCTGGCGAATACTTCACCGATGCCCATGGAGGCGCCGGTCACCAGGACGGTTTTCTGGGAGAAATCAAAAGGGGTTTTCATGCACTCGAGTATTGCGACGGGGTGCCCGGCTGGGAATGGGCAGCGCTGGTAAGCTGATTTGCATTCATGAAAAACCAATCGCCCACCACCTGGGATGACCTGCGCGTGCTCCTGGCGCTTCACCGCCACCAAAGCCTGCTTGCCGCAGGCGCTGCCCTGGGCCTGTCCACCTCGACCGTCGCGCGGCGCATCGAGGCGCTGGAGCAATCCCTGGGCCGCGCCCTGGTACACCGCAGCAGCGCAGGGACGACGGTCGAGCCCGATGCAATGGAACTGGTGGAACTGGCCGAGCAGTTCGAGCTGGGACTGGGCGGCATCAAGCGCGACGACCGGCCCGATGAGAAGGCCCATGCGCTGACCGGCACCATCCGCGTCAGCATGGGCGAGGGCTTCGTGAAGCCCGTGACCGCCGTGCTCTCGCAGTTGAGAAGCGCGCATCCCGGGCTGCATATCGAAGTGGCCGTGGAGTCGCGCTTCACGGATGTCGGGCGGCGCGAAGTGGACGTCGCGCTTAGGGTCGGGCGCTCCAGTTCGGCCGTGGTGGTGGAGAAATGGGCGGGGCAACTGACGTTTGGCCTGTACGCCTCGCACGGCTATGTCGAGCAGCGCCTGCCGGATCGCCACCTGCACGTGCAGGACTTCGCCAGCCACGATTTCGTGGGACAGGACCTGGCCACCGGCCGGCAGGACGCCTCCAACCTGTGGCTGGCCAGCCGGGGCGCTACCCGGTTCGTCTTTCGATCCGGCTCCGACCTGGCCCGCCAGGAGGCCACGGAGCAAGGGCAGGGCATCTGCCTGCTGCCCGACGCCATGGCCCATGCCGTGCCCGGCCTGGTGCGACTGGAGGTGGACGCGCCGCTGCCTTCCTGCCCGGTGTACCTGGCCTATCACCGCGACCGCCGCAACGTGCCGGGCGTGCGGGCGGTCATTGACGCGCTGGGTGTGGCGCTGGCCGATGGGCTGCAACTGCCAGCAGAAATGGCGAAGGCGGCCAGCACCGCCGCGAAGCCATGACAGGCACGGTCTTTCCAGATCTTCTGGTCTTGCATGTCGATGAGCCGGGCGACGAAGCTGCGTCCGTTACGCTGGCCAGCGACCAGGCGACCGTCACCGTGTTCTGCCACCCCTGCACCTTGAGCGCCGGACAGAGGGTTCGCAATCGTCTCAGTGCATTGGACGTCCGGCTGCTCCAATCACCGTATGGCTTCGATTGGCCGCAGGACGAGCGAGAAAAGCTGGGGCGCGACAGACTGATCAGGACCGGACATTACGCGTACAGCGGCACGGGGAGGGTTATCGATGCAGGCCGTGGACTGGTGCTGGTTCACGGATTCCTCGTCGATTTTGGGAAAGTTCCAGACGTCGATCACGTTGAGTTCGATGTCGTGAGGCTGGATTGCGACGAGGATGCCGTCGATGAAGAGCCCAGCGCCATCGTTGGTCGTTGATCTTGACGGGAAAAAACGGGGCCTTGGCTGGCGTAGAACGACGGCGGATTCAACCGTTGTGAATTCAACCGTTGTGAATTCAACCAGTCGATGCAGCACCATGTCCGCCTCTGGCCGAAAATCCAAGCGCCGCGCCAATAAGAAAATGATGAAATCAAATATATGGATTATGGTCGCTTGAGCCCCGGTCAGCCCGATGGCGAGAATTTCGCAAGCTGATTCTCAACGGAACTTTGGCAAAATATCAGCCGCAGGAGTCAGTCAGCCATTCTTCGTATTCATCGAGCGACAAGAGCGTCGCCTGATAACGAACAAGACGGTCTGCATGATATTCCAGGACGTTGCTGCCTTTCAGATGTTTCAGCTGCTCTACCGCGTATGCAGATATTTTTATTTCCTCTGCCAGCCAACTCCTGAGCGTCATATTTTCGACTGTCCTTTTCATTTGTAGAACCTGCTTCTGCACTACGTGCGATTGCAGCATACCCTCTCAGAGCGCTGCTGATTCCGGACCCGAAAACTAAGACGCATCTTCGTAGTAAAAGCAAATTTCTATTTCTGCTTCATGCCCGGCGAGAAGCGCCAAAGTTTCGCTTGTAATAAATGGGCCACCTCCCGTCCCATTTCCGCCCCAGAAGACTGAAAAATAATATTTATAACCCATTGATTTCAGATCGCCAAGGCTTCTTTCATTATTCAGGCAGCTTAGCAAGGATTTAATGTGATCCTCTATGCTTGTACTGAGAACCGTACCGTTCGTGTCTAAAACCCACCCATACCTAGGCAGATCGGGTCGCCTTCGGATTCCAGCAGCGTCTAGTCGTCTTCGCGTCTGGCGTCGTTCTGGAGATTCTTCATCTGTAAAATCGAAATTCTCCCGTGAAGATTCCAAAAATATTTCCGAAGGAAGTTCTGAGCGATCATCGGATCGAATAAATAGTGTGCAATAGCATGTCATTGAGAATAATCATCTATTAGATGGATGATGGATGATGGATGATATTCTGCTATTTCGGCGCAAAAAGAGCAGGCAATCCATTGATCCAGGGAACTTCGGAGTCGTCATCGCTTTCGAGTGCATCAAGTTCTTCCAAAGTGAGCCAAACCCCATGCGGGTCTACCCAATATCGTTGACCGTTGGTTAAGGTGACAGCCTTTGAGATTGCTCGCAAATTACCTCTCAAAAGTAGTTCTATAGGAACGACTTTAGTCATAAAAACGGTGTGCTCCGGTGTCTGCGCTTCTGTCGCGAGTTGCAGCGCATGTGTACGAGCGCCGTCAGGCGCTTGGCACAACGCAATCCGATATTCCTGCAATTGGTCGATACTGGCTGGAGACCACATTTTGTATTCCTTAAGTGAGGTAAGGCTGGATCGGCTCGGGATTCTGGATTGCCTGATCTTGCTTGTGAATTGTGCAATGCGGACGATGAAGCGTATGTCACACGCCATGGCCACTCCGAAAGCCGTATCGAGCCATCGCTGACTTTATTGGTAGACGGCCTCCCACGGAGGCAGGTCATTGGCAGCAGTTGCTAAGGTGTGGAGTTGGAGTTGGCCAGTTTCCGTAGGCACATCATTCTTTGTGTTCAAGTGGCCTTAACTCTATCGGCGCTGCTCTGGTCGGGAAGCGAGGATCCCGCCAGCGCCATCCGCCTGCTCCTGGGTATTTGAGTCGCCCGCCTGCAGGTCATCAAACACGAGCCGCAGCGCATACGGCACCGACCGGGGGCGGGTCGCGCCTGCGAACATCACCAGCAGCCGCTGGACCTCGTGGCGAAAAAAGCCCGCAGGCGGCACATGCAGTTCCAGCCGCATGCTGAGCGCATTGTTGTCGTCCATCCCCTTGCGCTCAGCTTTGCCACGTGACTGGCGCAGCTGTTTGGCCAGGACTTGAGGAGTTGTACCTTTACCCGGCGAACGAACCGAATCGGCTAGACGGCGCAGCAGCGCATTGATGGGAGGCAAGTCTCCATGGGTTAGCCGTTTGGCCACCCGGAGCGGATCAAGGTCCACCGGGAAAGTGATCTCGGCCAAGGCCTGGCGCACAGGCTCCCAGGCACACTGCGAGGACGCGCCAGCGGGCTGTGCGTCCATCAGGAGTTGCTCCCAGTGCGCATCGGTGTCAACGTGAATGATCGAGCCGGTCAGTGTCGCCAGGTACAGCGCCGACTCCAGATTCAGGCTCTTGTAGATCTGGTACTGCGCTCCGGCTTTGCCCACGGGCAGTGGCTGCTGCAGGATGTATGGGTCGGCCTCAGCCTGGCGGCGGTAGTGGGCGACCATCTGATTCACCATCGCATCGTTGGCGTTAGGCGTGTGCTGTCTAATGTGGCGGCGCAGGGCATCTTCCGGCAGCATCCGGATCATGCGCCGGGTCTCGTCCTCGGCGAGTTTGAGCCGTTTGTGCAACCCGACGTTGGGTGGCTTCCCGGCGGTTCGATGGGTCAACACCTCCCGGACGTGCAAGCCTAGCGGGGCGCAGACTTCGCCAGGATCCGGCACAAGATGTACAACGCCGGCACGGATGTACTGCTCTAGCTTGAACAGCAGCAGGACGTTCTTGAGCGTCTGCATTTTGTGGCCGGCTGGCGAGTCGATGGGGCTGAACGCTGGCTTCAGGCTCCGTCCAATGAAAAACGGGTTCACGAGTACGATTTCGTCGACGTATGGCAGCCAACCCACCACCGCTGCCTCAATCGTGCGCGGGTCCGCTAGCCCGATGTAGACCGAGCGGAGCTTCTTTGGATGAGGCCGCGGTAGCAGCGCGGCCAGGTCCGTGTCGTCGGGCCACAAACTGGCGAAGACGTTGTGGATGCGCCGAACCTGATCGTCGCTTAGGGTGCGGCGCACGTCCTCCCAGGACGCGCCATCATGCATGCCAAGTATGCCCATGACGGCGCTGCAGAACATCAGGTTGCGCTCGCGCAGGCTATAGACCTCCCACGGCGGACGCTCTGCTAAGGGCAGCCGCTGGCAGCAGTCCTTGAAGTCGTAGGCGCTGCCACAGCCGCAAAAGTCGTTGGCCGCGATGTTCTTGCGCGGCGACTTGCGGGTCAGGAACTCGTGGGCCTTGGAGGTGCGGCCATGTTCGTCCCAGTACCCGGACCTGCCGTCCTTGTAGCCGACGTAGATTTCCCCGCCGAAAAGCCAAAGGTCGTCCTTGGGTAGCAGCACGTGGGCGATCTGGGCCCACGAGCCGCTGAAGTACCGCTCGGGGTACAGCCAATCCTTGTGGGCCGCTGCGATGCTGCGCTTTGCGCGGGACTTAAGTAGGTGGTTGATTGTGATCACTTCGTCGCGGCTAAGGCGGCGGTCGCGAATGAAGGCATCCGTGCGCATCATCCCCATACCGAGGTGTCTCGAGTTAGTGCGCAAGCGCTTCAGATCTTGCCTGTCTGGTTCCTCCGCGTATTCAAGATGGGTAATGATCAGACAGGTGTTGGCGTCCAGCGCGAACACGGTTTGCGTGCCCAGCGACGCCACCATCGGGTCCATCGGATAGGCGCAATCGGGCGCTGTGGGGGCGATCTGCGGGTTGTAGACGGTCACCGGGTGGTCCGTCACGATGAACTTCACGTCCGAGTCCGCCGCCGAGACGACTTCCCGAACGCCCTCGGCCCACATCGTGCAGTGCATCATCCGCAGGGCCTGCATCTCCACCATCAGGTTGATCTGGTCCAGCTGTGCATAGCAGGAGCGGATCCAGTCCAGGCCCTTGGGGGTGCGCAGCTTTTGTGCTGCCATGTACTCGAAAAAGTCCTTGAATGACTCGTGGACCTCTACAGGATCACCCTGCGCGAAGGCGCGCACTGCCTTGGCGCCCTGATCGTCGATGGCGCCGAAAAGATGCTTTTCGATGTCGTCATTGGCGATTGAGCCAAAGTGCGTGGTGTAAAGGTCGTACTCCACGAAGCAGTTCTTGGTGCCCCATTGGTGCAACGCAGTACGGGGCACCTGCCGGCCATCAGGCAGCGTGTTGCAGTCCGGATCGAGGTTCAGGTGGAAGAGACGAGACTGCTCCGGAGGGAGAAATCCGCGCTGGTACCACTGTGGGACGTAGTGGTTATTCCGGGTCTGTTGGTCAGTCATCCGCTAACTTGGGTAGTCCGAAGCGTTTGAGCGTAAGCGGCTGCTACCAGCCTGAAGCAGCTAGCCAAGCAGTCATCACAACCCGGCTGCTCCTAACCGATCTCTGAATGGCAGCGAGCTAGCCGAGTGTAATCAGCACCGATGGTCAGCCTAACTGAAGTGGGCGGCTAAGAAGACTTGCTGATGGACCGCTCGTAGTAGTAATCACCAGGTCGCCACGGCGTCACACAGCGGCCGTTCGGGCCACCCATCGGCTTAGGTCGACTACTTTCACTACCCGCCCTTAAACTCCTCTGTTCGATGGTGCGCCATGTATTTTTCGTGGTCGGGTTTCAGCGCAATCTTCATATCGGACGTGATCCCAAGTTTTGCGGCCTCAATGAAAAGAGGAGAGAGGCGAATCGAGCCGTCCATCTCGAATGTGATGAAGCCCTTGTCGAAAGCCTTGTCCAGGTTTGGCGAAAGCAGCAGTCCGTTCCACTGGTCCAGTCGCTCACTATTCGTCGATTTCTTCCATGGCTTGATGTGAGACGCAACAAGGAGGCTGGTGTCGTTGAATCCGGTGACAGCACAGCCGGTCCAGTGCAGGAGCACCTTGTCTCGGAATGCTCCCTGCCCGATCCTAGATTTGATCAGCGCTGTCTTCTCAGTCGCTGTTGTGGTCGGATCGCTGATGATCTGTTCGAGGTCGGCTTGCATGTCGTCGCTACCGTTGCTCGCAAGGTATGCGGCGAACTGCGACAAGGTCGCGCTGTACATGTGGTGCCCGCGTGCGTTTCGCTCTTTGAAAACGGGCAGTTCCTGGATGCTGGGAGAAAGAGCGCCCAGAGCCGAAGAGCTGGTCAGCGCGGTAAGAGGGCCAGAGATCAGACCGCCATCCATCGCCCATTCGGACAGGGCACCGCGGAGCGCTCCGTCGTAGCTCCTCGCCGAGGACTTCGAAAGGCCCTTGTAAATCATCCAATCGTAGAAGTTCATGCTCTAAAAATTGTGCGCGGTCTGGCTATTCTCGCGCAGCGCTGGGTCGACTAGCTACGACAGTTGACTGGCGTGACGCGCGAGGATCAGGTACTGGCCGATAGCCCCGTTCGCGCAGCTTGTGAGCCTATTCAAAGGTGTCGAGACAGGAGCCGTAAACAATCTGCTCAAGAACTGTTGAGCGATGCTCTCTCAACCCATCCCCTTCTCTGTCCCAGCCACCAAACCAAGCACCAATTTCTTCGCTCTGACTTGCCCATCACGAGTGAGCTGTCCCCACGCCAGGATTACCTCGGCAAGGTCATCGTCCTCGCAGTAGAGGTAAGAAGAAGGCACGCCGAGCACCTGCGCAATCCGGTTCGCGATATCCACTGGTGGTTCATGAACCCCGGTCTCGTATCTGCTCATGCGCGCACTTGCCGTCGTTTCATCAAGACCGACAGCAACCCCCAACTGGTCCTGCGGTATTCCTGTACGCAATCTGGCCTCGCGAAGGCGTTTCCCAAAGAGGTTGGAGGGCGGTTTGGTCCGGGGCGGCATCCTACGATAGTCGTAGGGTGTATTGATTCGGTCTCTACGAAATTCGTAGAATGAAGCGGTGCCTCACGCAGTCGATTTGCGTGTGCCCGTTGTTCGACATGATCCAAGCCCAGGGAGCCTCCATGGATGAACCCAACCTCGCCATCTCCCCCCAACCCAAGCTCGACGACCTCGCCATCGACGCCGTCCTGCACATGGGCGCCGCGCTGGATGTGCTGGAACTGCACGCTCGCCACAACATCACGGCCATCAATTGCGTCTGCCGGGACCTGCTGCGCATCTACTACGTGAAGGCTGATCAGGCGCAGTCTCTGGAGCCGCAGGACAAGGAATTGCTGGGCCTGCTGCACGACACGGCGGTGGACCTGGGATATGCCATCGAGGTGGTGGACCACCTGAATGGCGACGAGGCTGACGACCCCATCCTCTATGCCGTGAGCTATCTGCTCAAGGCGGCCAAGCGGTTTGCGGATGAGGGCTTGTCTGCTGGGGTGTCGTGATGGGTGAGGGCGCGAACATATTGCCTGCGCTTCGCATGCAGGGAATCTGCGTGCGTTGGGAGGCTGCAGTTTGCCGGAGCCATGAATTCGTGCACTGTGGCGCCGGAGTTTTGAACAGAGCCATGCTCGTCGCTGCAGACTCGTACTGATTGGCTCTTTTTTTTGGCGACGGTGGAGGCCTGGCGTTGGCAACCGTTCCCTATGCGGCTACGCCTTATGTCGGCGCAGAACGGCCAAGCTGCGATGCCGAATCCGTTGGGAAATGTGCTTGTTCTCAGATACCAGGGCCAGCGCTTGAAGCACATCAGCGTTCACCGGTGCACCTTGCTCCAGCCATTCGATGGCCAGGCCCGGCCAGTAGTCGGAGGCTTCGTAGCCCAGGCCGGCCAGGACGATTTCAACGGGCGATGCACTGCCTGAATAGGCTTGCAGCGGGTGCTCCAGATGCAAAAGCAGGATGCGCGTGTCCATTGGGTTGAATTTCAAAGTTTTGCTGCGGGGCTGCATTCACTGAATCCAGTTGCCACGCCGGGCATGGGTGCGCGTCCATCCGTCATCGAGCTTGCCGCCGTTGATCTCGCAGGAAGCTGGCGTCTGCGTCGTGCCCTGCACTCTGGCGCCCGTGTGGTTTGTCATGGAAACGGGGGCGGCAATCACGAGGGTCACCACCCGGCGATCCTTGGTGGCACTCAGGTACGTGGCGTCGGGGGGCAGGCCGGCATTTTTCTGGTACCAGTCAAGACACATGCGCGCTTCTTCCTCCAGCATGGAGGAGGGCGATAGAGCCTGTGGCGCGGGGGCAGACGCGGGCTTGGTGGCGGGCTCGGTCGGCATTGAATTCCGCAGAGGCTCGGGGGATGCAGGAGGCGGGTCCAGTTGCATGGGCCTGGCGGTGGTGCCTTGCGGGCAAGGGACATCCTGGTACCAGGTTTTTCCATCGCTAAGGCATTTCATGACGGCTTGGGCATCGGGGGCCAGGCCGACTGCTGCCACCATCCACAGCAGGCTTTTCAGCAGAGCGGTCTTGTTTCGGGGTGGCTTGAGGGAAGTGCGCTTTGCAGGTCTGCTGCCGCCAGTGGATGAATGGGCCATTGAGTCTCCAATGAAGTGAACTGGCTGCTGCGAGCCTTTGCCCTCGGCTTTGCCAATGCGCTGCGTGGCTGGAAGTGACGGGTTTCCTGACTCTTGTGCGGCCCCGTGCAGCGGTTATACGTCAGCCACTTCAACCCCCCAATTCACCTGCCGAGCCAGACTTCCTTGAGCAGGCCTTGTCGGTGACGTTTGCCATGGACCGCTTGCATTTGAAATAAGTGATTGCTAAAGTGTCGCCATGCCCGAGAACGACATCTTCAAGGCCCTGGCCGACCCTACGCGCCGCTCCATCTTCGAGAAGCTGGCCGCTGGCAGCATGCATGCCAGCGCGCTGCGCGAGGGGATGGAGATCAGCCAGTCGGCCATGTCCCAGCACCTGGCCGTGCTGCGCAACGCGGGGCTGGTGAGCGAGCAGCGGCAGGGGCGCTTCATGCATTACGAGGTTGATCCCGAAGGGCTGGCGCAGATTGCGGGCTGGCTGGCGAAGTACCGCGCCTACTGGCCGCAGCGCGTGGATGCACTCAAGGGCCTGCTCAAGGACATGGACCAATGAACAAGATGAGCAATATGGACACCGACGATGCGGCCCGCGAGCTGGTGCAGGAGTACGCGCTGGACGCCCCGCCCGAGAAGGTCTGGCGCGCGCTGAGCATTCCCGAGCTGCGCGCGCAGTGGCTGCCGGGCACCGAGCATGCCGAGCCTTTGCAGCAGGTGCCGCAGCAGGAACTGCGCCTGCGGCTGCGCGAGGCTGAGCCTCCCTTTCTGGAAAGCACGGTGGACCTGCAGATCAGCCCCGGCGCCGATGGCGGCACGCTGCTGCGCATCGTCCATGTGCTGACCGATGCGCGGCTGCAGCCCGCCAGGGAAGCGGCCAACGACGGCGGCTTCCTGATGTACGCGACCTGATGCACGTGACCTGATACACGCGACCTGAGGGCCCCGGCAACGGGGCGTGCGGCACAGGGCCGCAGCCCTTTTTTTTTTCACCACCACACACAGGAGTTCGCCCATGCGCGAATCGATGATGCTCGTCCCCATGGTTGTCGAACAGTCGGCGCGCGGAGAGCGGTCCTTCGACATCTACTCGCGCCTGCTGCGCGACCGCGTGATCTTTCTCAACGGCGAGGTGAACGATGCGGTCTCTGCCCTGGTCTGCGCGCAACTGCTGTTCCTGGAGGCGGAGAACCCGGACAAGCCCATTCACCTCTACATCAACTCGCCCGGCGGGGTGATCACTAGCGGCCTGGCCATGTACGACACCATGCAGTTCATCAAGTCCCCCGTGCACACGCTGTGCATGGGCACGGCGCGCTCCATGGGCTCCTTCCTGCTCATGGCCGGCGAGCCCGGACACCGCATGGCCCTGCCCAACGCCAGCCTGCACGTGCACCAGCCGCTGGGCGGCGTGCAGGGCCAGGCCTCGGACATCCGCATCCATGCCGAGGAAATGCTGCGCACCAAGGACCGCGTGACACGCCTGTACGCCCAGCACTGCGGCCGCAGCTACGAAGAGGTGGAACGCGACCTGGACCGCGACCGCTTCATGACCGCAGAAGAAGCCCGCGAATGGGGCCTGATAGACAAGGTTCTGGACCGGCGCACAGTAACTCCCTGAGCCGCAGCGCCAGCGCCAGCAGGGCGCAGCGCACCGCGCGCGCCCCTTCTCCCCAATCCCGTATGTCCGCGCCTGCGGCGTGGCGGTTGCGGGGTTGCAAGCCTGCCGAAGGACAGGCTTG